>NZ_JBMBTE010000127.1:0-13841 GCF_048897285.1 Rhodococcus sp. O3 | reverse complement strand
CGAGGTGGACATGGCTGGACTCCGATTATGTTGTAGGGAAATAACTTTCGAAACCCGATCAGGCGGCTTCGCCAACTGCGATCTCGAGCGGAGCGCCCGTGGCGGCGACCACGTCGTCGACGGTGACGCCGGGGGCGAGTTCACGCAGCACCAGCTTGCCGCCGTCGGCGACGTCGATGACCGCCAGGTCGGTGATGATGCGGTTGACGACAGCCTGTCCGGTGAGTGGCAGGGTGCAGGTCTCGACGACCTTCGGATTGCCGTCGCGATCGGTGTGCTCCATGACCACGATGACCCGGCTCGCGCCGTGCACCAGGTCCATGGCGCCGCCCATGCCCTTGACCATCTTGCCGGGGACCATCCAGTTCGCGAGGTCGCCGTTGCGGGAAACCTGCATGCCGCCGAGCACCGCGGTGTCGATGTGCCCGCCGCGGATCATCCCGAACGACAGTGCCGAATCGAAGAACGCGGCGCCCGGGTTGACGGTGACGGTCTCCTTGCCCGCGTTGATCAGATCGGGGTCGATCTTGTCCTCGGTCGGGTACGGACCGGTGCCGAGGATGCCGTTCTCGGAGTGCAGCGTGACGTGCACATCGGAGGGCAGGAAGCCGGGGATGAGGGTGGGCAGGCCGATGCCGAGGTTGACGTACTCGCCGTCGACCATCTCGGCGGCGGCGCGGGCCGCCATCTCGTTGCGGGTCCAGCCCTTCTTCTCGGTGGCCTTGTCTGCGGTCGTCGCGTTGACTGCGGTCACTGTGCCGCTCCTTCCGATACCGTCACGGTGCGCTTCTCGATGCGCTTCTTCTGGGGGCCGGTGTGGACGATCCGCTTGACGAAGATGCCGGGCAGGTGCACCTGCGCGGGGTCGATCTCGCCGGGCTCGACGAGTTCCTCGACCTGGGCGATCGTGATCTTCCCGGCCATCGCGGCCAGCGGATTGAAGTTCATCGCGGTCTTGTCGAAGATCAGGTTGCCCGCGGTGTCGCCCTTGACGGCGTGCACGAGCGCGAAGTCCGCGTGGATCCCGAGTTCCATCACGTACCGCTTGCCGCCGAAGACGCGGATCTCCTTGGGCGGAGACGCGACCGCGACCGAGCCGTCGGATGCGTAGCGCCAGGGCAGGCCGCCGTCCGAGACGGGCGTGCCGACACCGGCCGGGGTGAAGAAGGCGGGGATGCCGGCACCGCCGGCGCGCAGCCGCTCGGCGAGGGTGCCCTGCGGGGTCAGCTCGACCTCGAGCTCACCGGCGAGGTACTGCCGTGCGAACTCCTTGTTCTCACCCACGTACGAGGCGACGACGCGGCGGACGCGGTGTTCGTTCAGCAGCAGACCGAGGCCGTGGTCGTCGACGCCGCAGTTGTTGGAGAACACCTCGAGATCGCCGACACCGGAGTCGACGAGCGCCTGGATCAAGACGTCGGGGATGCCGCACAGACCGAATCCGCCGACGGCGAGCGACGCGCCGTCGGTTACGTCCGCGACGGCCGCCGCGGCCGTGTCGAACACTTTCGTTGCCATTGCATGACCTCTCTCGGAAAACCTCGGCCGCGTGGTGCCGGCCCTTCGGATGCGTTCACTGGGTGGACGAGCTCGCATCGGTCGTTACCCACTACAGAGGGCAAAGACCCGCATTTCAAGGGGTGTCCGTCAACTGTACAGAGATTGCTCGCTCCCCGGAACGCGTCTCGCGGCCGCGTTCACTCAATGAACGTATGCTGTCCGAGTGGAGACCGACCAGAGGCCGCAGGTGATCGGCAGGGTGAGCGCCCTGCTGCGGGCGGTCGCCGGGTTCGAGCCGCACGGGTCCTCGACGACCGAACTGGCCCGGGTGACCGGGCTGGCCCGGCCCACCGCGCATCGGCTGTTGACGTCGCTGGCCGAGGAAGGCCTCGTCGACCGCGACCCCAAGTCCGGGCGGTGGTCGCTGGGGCCGGAACTGTATCTGCTGGGCTCGCTCGCGGCCGAGCGTTACGACATCACCGATCTCGCCGGTGAGATCCTGCGCGGCCTGGCGCGGGAGACCGGCGAAACCGCGCACCTGTCGGCACGCCGCGGCGACGGCACCGTGTGCCTGGCGAGCGAGGAGGGCAGTTTCCCGCTGCGGTCGCACGTGCTGTACGCGGGCAGGCGACTGCCGCTGGGCGTCGCCTCCGCGGGGCTGGTGATCCTCTCGCACCTGCCGGACCACGACATCGACGAATACCTGTCCCGGACCGACCTGACCGCGGAGTGGGGACCGGCCCACAGCCGCGCCGCCGTCGAGGAACGCATCGAGCAGACCCGGCTGGCCGGATACGCGACCAATCCGGCCCTGCTCGTCGAGGGAAGCTGGGGGATGGGTGCGGCGGTGTTCGATCACCGGAATTCACCGGCATGGGCACTGAGCGTGACCGGTGTGGAGAGCCGGTTCCGGGAGGACCGGCGCCCGGAACTCGGGGAGCTGCTGCTCCGCGAGGCGCACCGCCTCACCCAGTTGCTGCGCGGCCATCGCCGCTGAGCCACCGCCGACGACGTAACACGGCCGTTACGCTAGGTAATCAGTCGATTGACAAGTCGCCGTTACCGTCTGCTGTCGAAATGGTTACATCGACGGTGGATCGCACTGGAGGCTGCATGGCGGACGGGCTCGAACGGTTGTACACAGCACTCGACGAGATGCTGCGTCCCGTCGACGACGCGTACGCCGCGGCCTACCCGGGCCCGTCCGCCGGCCGGCAGCCGGTGCACACCGTCTACGTGCCCGCCGACCGGTACGACGCGGACACCGTGCGGTCGTGGGGCGGGCAGGCCCGGCAGGTGCTGTCCGAGAACATCACCGACGCCGGTGATCTCGCCGCGGTCACCGGGATGGAACCGGGACTCGCCGACGAGGTCCTGCCGCTCGTGCAGGCCAAACTCGCGGCGGAGCCGATCGAGGATCTGCGCATCGATTTCGAGGACGGGTTCCCCCAGGCCGGGGTTCCCGTCGCCGACCGGGACGCCGACGAGGACGCACACGTCGCACGAGCCGCAGCGGCACTGCGAGCGAACACCGCGGCCACACCGTTCAGCGGTATCCGGTTCAAGTGCCTCGAGGCACCGACCCGTCGCCGCGGGATACGGACGCTGGACGCGTTCGTGGGTGCGATCGCCGAGAACGGTGCACTTCCGGAAGGATTCGTCGTCACCTTGCCGAAGGTGACGTCCCACCAACAGGTTTCGGCGATGGTGAGGGCGTGCGAGTACCTGGAGTCCGCCTACTCGCTCAAGGAACCACTGCGTTTCGAGATCCAGATCGAGACGCCCCAGGCGATCTGCGGACCCGACGGCAGCGCACAGGTCGCGGCGATGATCCACGCCGCCGCCGGCCGATGCTCGGGTCTGCACTACGGCACCTACGACTACTCGGCGGCGTGCGGGATCGCCGCCGAGTACCAGGCGATGGACCATCCGGTCGCCGACCATGCCAAGGCCACGATGCAGGTCGCGGCCGCCGGCACCGGGGTGTTCCTGTCGGACGGCTCCACCAACCGCATCCCGGTCGGCACCGCCGACGAGATCCGCAGTGCCTGGGCGCTGCACGCCCGGCTCGTCGACCGTTCGCTGCGCCGCGGCTACTACCAGGGCTGGGACCTGCACCCGGCGCAGCTGCCGACCCGGTACGCCGCGACCTTCGCGTTCTACCGCCGCTCGTTCCCGACCGCCGCGGCACGCATCGCCGCGTACCTCGGGCGTGCCGAATCCGGCTACCTCGACGAACCCGCCACCGCACGAGCGCTGGCGTCGTTCGTGTACCGCGGCCTGAGCTGCGGCGCTCTGTCCGCCGCCGAGGTGCGCGAACACACCGGCGCCGGCCCGGAGGACCTGCAACGCCTGGCGGGCCTCCGGACAGGGAAGGGACACACCACCCGATGACCACCGTGATCCGGGCCCGTCGCGCGGTCGTCGGTGACCGCGAACGCCCCTGCGCAGTGACGCTGCAGGGCGGCCGCATCGTCGCCGTCGGCGACTACGACGCCCCGCTCCCCGCCGGGGCCGACGAGGTCGTCCTCGCCGACGACGAAGCGCTCCTGCCCGGCCTGGTCGACACGCACGTGCACATCAACGATCCCGGCCGCACCGAATGGGAAGGTTTCGCCAGCGCCACGCGCGCCGCGGCGGCCGGCGGGGTCACCACCGTGATCGACATGCCGCTGAATTCGATTCCGTCGACGATCGACGTCGCTGCGCTGGACGTCAAGCGTGCGACCGCCACCGGGCAGACCACCGTGGACGTCGGATTCTGGGGCGGCGCGGTCCCCGGCAACCTCGCCGAGCTGAAGCCCCTGTGGGACGCGGGCGTGCACGGGTTCAAGTGCTTCCTCGCATACTCGGGTCTCGACGAGTACCCGCCGCTGAACCGCGAGCAGATGGTCGCGGCGATGCGCGAGATCGCCTCGTTCGACGGGCTGCTCATCGTCCACGCCGAGGACGGCCCGACACTCGACGCGCAACCCCCGGCCGCGGGCCGCCGGTACGCGGACTTCCTGCATTCGCGACCGCCCGTCGCCGAGTCCCGGGCGATCGCGCAGGTCATCGAGGGCGCCCGCGAAACCGGTTGCCGGGTGCACATTCTGCACCTGTCCGACGCCGGAAGCCTGCCGCTGCTGGCCGAGGCGAAAGCCGCCGGGGTCCGCATCACCGCCGAGACCTGCCCCCACTACCTGTCGCTGTTCAGCGAGGAGATCCTCGACGGGTCAACACATTTCAAGTGCTGCCCGCCGATCCGCGAGGCCGGGAACCGGGAAGCACTGTGGCGTGGGCTGGCGGACGGCACGATCGACTGCGTCGTGTCCGACCATTCGCCGTGCACGCCGGAACTGAAGAAGTTCACCAGCGGTGATTTCGGGGAGGCCTGGGGCGGCATCTCGTCGCTGCAACTGGGCTTGCCGATCGTGTGGTCGGAGGCGCGGCGCCGCGGGCACACCCTCGTCGACGTGGCCCGCTGGATGGGCCGCAACACACGGGACCTCGTGGGCCTGGACGACCGCGGCGAGATCGCCGTCGGCAATTCCGCCGACCTGTGCGTGTTCGCCCCCGACGACGCGTTCGTGGTGTTCCCCGAGCGTCTGCACCACCGCAATGCCGTCACGCCGTACGCGGAACGCGCTCTGGCCGGGGTGGTCCGGCAGACGTGGCTGTCCGGCGTCCCGCTCACCGTCACCCTCGACCCGGATCGGGATCCCGCCCCGCGTGGACGCCTGCTCACCCGTGTCCCAGCCTCGGAAGGAACCCCATGAGCTCCCCTGATTTCCTGCAACTTCCCGATCTCGCGTCACGTGCGCTGGCCGGATCGGTGATGTACGCGAACGACGAATTGTTCGCGCAGCGGGAGAATCTCATCAGCCCGCAACCCGCGGCTCACGACGTGAGCGACTTCGGGCACAAGGGCAAGGTGTACGACGGGTGGGAGACGCGACGCCGGCGCGAACCCGGGCACGACTACGCGATCGTCCGACTCGGGGTGCCCGGGGTTGTGCGCGGCGTCGTGATCGACACCGCGTGGTTCACCGGCAACTATCCGCCGTTCGCGTCGATCGACGGACTCTGCGTCGAGGGATATCCGACCGCGGCGCAATTGCAGGAAGCCGAGTGGGCGCCGATCCTCGACAAGGTCGCGCTGCTCGGTGACACCGCGAACAGTTTCCCGGTGGAGAGCGAGAAGCGCTGGACCCACGTACGGCTCAACATCTTTCCCGACGGTGGTGTGGCCCGGCTGCGGATCCACGGGGAACCGCGGCCCGATCCGGCGTTCCTGACCGGCACCATCGATCTCGCCGCGCTCGAGAACGGTGGGGATGTCGTGGACTGCTCGAACCGCTTCTACTCGTCGCCGCGCAACATCCTCGGTCTCGGCCGCGCCGGGCACATGGGTGAGGGCTGGGAGAACGCCCGCCGCCGCGACGACGGGAACGACCACGTCGTCGTGCGGTTGGCCGGCGAGGGGATGATCGAACACGTCGAGATCGACACGTCGTACTTCGTCGGCAACGCACCCGGCTGGGCACGATTGAGCGGAATATCCGACGAGGAAACGCTTTCCGACGAGGCCACGTGGGTGACGCTGGTACCGCGCGTCGAGTTGCTGCCGGACTGCCGGCACCGGTTCCGGGTCGACGCGGACCGTCCGTTGCGGTACGTACGGCTGGACGTGTACCCGGACGGCGGCATCGCGCGGCTGCGGGTGCACGGCACGCTCGTCTGATCTTCTCGCCGTCGAGACATCGATTACCCGGATGAAACATTCGGTCGCGCGGCGGTAACCGGGCGGGGATAGAACTTGCAGGGACACGGATTCCCGCACGGTTGGAGTTGCGCATGGCCACTGCACATCCCGTCGACACCCGGTTACCGTTCGCCCGGCAACTCGCGTTCGGCATCCAGCACGTGCTGATCATGTACACCGGGTGCATCACCGTGCCCCTGGTGTTCGGCGCCGCGGTCGGCCTCGATCGCGACACCATCGCCATGCTCATCAGCGCCGACCTGCTGATCGCCGGCGTGATCACGATCATCCAGAGCCTCGGTGTCGGCAAACTTGCCGGTGTGCGGCTTCCGATCGTGTGCGGTGCGACCTTTGCCGGCCTGACGCCGATGATCCTCATCGCCGAGGAGTACGGGCTGCAGGCCGTGTACGGTTCGATGCTCGTCGGCGGCATCGTCGGCATGGCCCTGGCCTATCCGTTCGCCAAGGTCATCCGGTTCTTCCCGCCGCTCGTCACCGGCGCGGTCCTCACCGTCGTCGGCATCTCGCTGATCGGCGTCGCAGGTGGCCTGATCATCGGCAGCGACCCCACCTCTCCCACCCACGCCTCACCGTCGCACATCGCGCTCGCCGTCGCCGTCATGGCCGTCGCGATCGGCTTCATCTGCCTCGGCCGCGGAATCTGGTCGCAACTCGGTGTGCTGATCGCGCTCGTCGTCGGGACGATCATCGCGCTGCCCATGGGCCTGATCGATCTCGGCGGCGTCGCCGGAAGCGCCTGGGTGGGTATCCCCACGCCCTTCCACTTCGGCGCCCCCGAGTTCCCGATCACCGCGGTGGTCGCCATGAGCATCGTCATCGCGGTCGTGTTCGCCGAATCCACCGCGAGCATGCTGGCGGTCAGCGAGATCACCGGCAAGCCGGTCGGCAAGGGCGACATCGCACGTGGCCTCGCCGGCGACGGCCTGTCCGCCGTCCTCGGGGGCATCTTCAACGCGTTCGTCGACACCGTCTTCACCCAGAACGTCGGCGCGGTCGCCACCACCCGCGTGTACAGCCGCTACGTCACCGCGACCAGCGGCGTGATCCTCGTGCTGCTCGGCGCCCTCCCCAAGGTCGGGGCGGTCGTGGCGGGCCTGCCGAAACCGGTGGTCGGCGGTGTCGGCCTGATCTTGTTCGCCACCGTCGCGGTCGTCGGCATCAACACCCTGCGCCGGGTGGACCTGTCCGATCGCATCAACACCACGATCGCCGCGGTCGCCGTCGGGGTCGGCCTCGTACCGGAACTCGCCGAAGGGATGTTCGAGAAGTTCCCGTCCTCCGCGCAGATCCTGCTCGGTAGCGGCATCACCCTCGCCGCCCTCACCGCGTTCGGACTCAACCTGCTGTTCAACCACACTCGGCTCGGGAGCATGGCCCGCGCGGCCGTCGCAGGTCCCGATGCGCCCGAGTCCGGCACGCCGGCCCCCGTCACCTCGGCCGGGACCCCGTCCCCCACTGGAGCCGTGCATGCAACCGCCTGATCCGTTCGAGGTCCCGACCATCGACATCTCCCCCTACGTGACCGCGGGCCCGGACGGCGAACGCGCCCGCGTGGCCCGCCTGATCGACGAAGCCTGCAGCAGTGTGGGTTTCATCCAGATCGTGGGACACGGGATTGCCGATGACGTCGTCGCCGGTCTCACCGAAGCCATGGACGAGTTCTTCGGGCTTCCGCTCGACGACAAGAAGGCCTTCCGGGTGGAGGGCGCGAACCGCGGATACAGCCCGCCGAAGAGCGAATCGCTGTCCCTGAGCCTCGGTGTCGAATCCGCCGGCCGCATGAACGACTTCTTCGAGGCGTACAACATCGGTGTCGAAGCTCGTTCGTTCTCCGGATTGGGGCTGTCCGAATCCGACTACGGCATCAATCTCTGGCCCGACGTCGACGGTTTCGAAGCCCGCGTGCAACGGTACTTCGGGGAGGCGTCCCGCGTCGCGCGCACGCTCACCCGCATCTTCGCCGACGCCCTCGGCCAGGCCCCGGACTTCTTCGACGCCCTCACCGACCACTCCATCGACGTGCTGCGCATGAACAACTACGCGCTGCCGGAAGGTACCGGCACCCTCGACGGCGACCTCACCGGGATGGGCGAGCACACCGACTTCGGCATCGTCACGGTGCTGTGGGCCGACAACGTCGCCGGGCTGCAGGTACTCGGCAACGACGGGGTGTGGCACGACGTCGCACCGCTCGACGGCGCTCTCCTGGTCAACCTCGGCGACCTCACCGGCCGTCTCACCAACGACCGCTGGCGCTCGACCCTGCACCGCGTCAAGCCGCCGATCGTCGACGGCACGATCGCGCGCCGCCGCTCGGCCGCGTTCTTCCACGACGGCAACGTCGACGCGGTGATCGCGACCCTCCCCGGCTTCGTGGACGACGGCGAGGAGCCCTACGAGCCGATCGTCGTCCGCGACCACATCAAGGCGAAGCTGGCCGGCTCCCGGCACGGCAAGCCGAACACCGGCGCGGTGCGCGAGGCCGCGCGCGTGCTGGCCGCCGCGGGAAACACGGTGGTGCCGTGAGTCGTGTCGTCCTGGTGCACGGCGCCTGGGCCGGACCCTGGGTGTGGGACACGGTGCTCGGGCCGCTGCGCGCCGCCGGGCACGTTCCGCACGCGCTGTCGCTGCCCGGCGTCGGTGTCTGGGGCGACGACGACGTCACCCTCGACGACGTCGCGGCCCACGTCGCCGACCACGTGCGGGAATTCGACGAGCCGGTCGTGCTCGTCGGGCATTCCGGTGGCGGCATCGTCGTCACCCAGGTCGCCGAGATGCTGCCCGACAGGGTCGCGGGGATCGCCTACGTCGCGGGCATGATGCTGCCCTCAGGGGTGGACTTCGGAATGCTGTGCGACAGCCTCGGATTGGAAGCTCCCGTGGGAATCTCGGCGTGGTTGCAGCCGACCGCGGACGGTCGCGGCACGGCGGTGCCGCCGGAAGCGGGCGCGGCGGTGTTCTTCCACGAGGCAGCGGTCGCCGATGCGATCGGAGCCGCGCGCCGTCTCGTGCCGCAACTCGAGACGGCCCGGCTCATGGCCCCGATGTGGACACCCGAGCGGCTCGGGACCGTTCCGCGCCTGTATATCGAAGCGACACTGGACCGTTCGGTTCCGCTCGTCGCGCAACGCGAGATGCAGCGGCTGGTGCCGGGCGCACGGGTCGTCACGCTGGACAGCGATCACGCACCGCAGCTGTCGGCACGCGACGAGCTCGCGTCGACGCTCGCCGAGTTCGCCACCCGGGTTGCCGCTGAGGCTGCGGCGGCTCTGTAACGAAATCACTTGCCGGACAGCACAGTGGCCGCCACCCGTGAGGGCAGCGGCCACTGTGCTGTGTGCTGGTTGTCGTCAGACGGTCGCCGCGACGGTCTCCTCGGTCTCGGCCGGGGAGCTCGTCCGGATCAGGTGGTCGAACGCGCTGAGCGCGGCGGTCGCACCCGCGCCGGCGGCGACGACGATCTGCTTGAACGGGACGGTCGTGCAGTCACCGGCGGCGAACACGCCGGGTACCGAGGTGCGGCCGTGGGCGTCGACGACGATCTCGCCGCGCGGGCTGAGATCGACGGTGCCGGAGAGCCAGTCGGTGTTGGGCAGCAGGCCGATCTGCACGAACACGCCGTCCAGGTCGACGGTCTTCGACTCGTCGGTGGTGCGGTCGGTGTAGACCAGGCCGGTGACCTTGGAACCGTCGCCGAGGACCTCGGTGGTCAGCGCGCTGGTGACGATGTCGACGTTGGGCAGGCTGCGGAGCTTGCGCTGCAGCACCTCGTCGGCGCGCAGCACCGAGTCGAACTCGATCAGCGTCACGTGGGCGACGACGCCGGCGAGGTCGATGGCCGCTTCGACACCGGAGTTGCCGCCGCCGATCACCGCGACGCGCTTGCCCTTGAACAGCGGGCCGTCGCAGTGCGGGCAGTAGGTGACCCCCTTGTTGCGGTACTCCTGCTCGCCGGGCACGTTCATCGCCCGCCAGCGGGCGCCGGTCGCGAGAACGACGCTGCGCGAGAGCAGGCGCGCGCCGTTCTCGAGTTCGACCTCGACCAGACCGCCCTCGGTGGCGGCGGGCGTGAGCTTCGCGGCCTTCTGCACGTTCATGATGTCGACGTCGTACTGGCGCACGTGGTTCTCGAGTTCGGCGGCGAACTTCGGGCCCTCGGTGTAGGGGACCGAGGAGAAGTTCTCGATGGCCATGGTGTCGAGCACCTGGCCGCCGAACCGCTCGGCAAGAACGCCGGTGCGGATTCCCTTGCGGGAGGCGTAGATCGCGGCGGTCGCGCCGGCCGGGCCACCACCGACGACGAGGACGTCGAAGGGGTCCTTCTCGGAGATCGCGGCGGCGGTGCGCTCGGCGGATCCGCTGTCGAGCTTGCCGACGATCTGCTCGAGGTTCATGCGTCCGGAGCCGAAGAGTTCACCGTTGAGGAAGACGGTGGGCACGGCCATGACCTGACGGGCGTCGACCTCGTCCTGGAAGAGGGAGCCTTCGATCGCGGTGTGCGTGATGCGCGGGTTGATCACGCACATGGTGTTGAGTGCCTGCACCACGTCGGGGCAGTTCTGGCACGACAGCGAGAAGTAGGTCTCGAAGTGGTAGTCGCCGTCGAGGTCGCGGACCTGCTCGAGCAGTTCCGCGGCTTCCTTCGAGGGGTGGCCGCCGACCTGCAGGAGGGCGAGCACGAGGGAGGTGAACTCGTGGCCGAGCGGGATACCGGCGAACTCGACCTCGATGTCGGTGCCGACCCGGCGGATGAGGAAGGAGGGGCGACGGGTGGCTTCACCGTCGCGCACGTGGGTGACCAGGTCGGACATGCCGGCGATCTGGTCGAGGAGGTCGGCGAGTTCCTTCGACTTCGGCCGGTCGTCGAGCGACGACACGAGCTCGATCGGCTGGGTGACCTTTTCGAGGAGGGCCTTGAGCTGGGCGGCGAGGGAGGCATCGAGCATGAGGATCAACTCCAGGTGTGGAAGAACTGTGGCCGGTAGGGAGTGGGAGTCGGCGAACTTCTCAGCTCGAGCCGAGGAGATCCGGGACGGCGCGTCCGGTGGCGCGGGGCGAGCCCGCGCCACCGGAACGGATTCCGTCGGGGAATCAGATCTTGCCGACGAGCTCCAGCGACGGAGCGAGGGTGGCGTCGCCCTCTTCCCACTTGGCCGGGCAGACCTCGCCCGGGTGGTTGCGGACGTACTGCGCAGCCTTGACCTTGCGGACGAGCTCGGCGGCGTTGCGGCCGATGCCCTCGGCGGTGACCTCGGTGAACTGGACGACGCCGTCCGGGTCGACCAGGAAGGTGCCGCGGTCGGCCAGGCCCTGGTTCTCGCGGAGGACCTCGAAGTCGGAGCTGATCTGCAGCGTCGGGTCGCCGATCATCGCGTACTTGATCTTGCCGATGGTCTCGGACGAGCTGTGCCACGCCTTGTGGGTGAAGTGCGTGTCGGTGGAAACGGAGAAGACCTCGACGCCGAGACCGTGCAGCTCCTCGTAGTGATCCGCCAGGTCACCGAGCTCGGTCGGGCAGACGAACGTGAAGTCGGCGGGGTAGAAGAAGAAGATCGCCCACTTGCCCTTGATGTCCTCGTCGGACACGGTCACGAAGGCACCGTCCTTGAAGGCCTCCGCCTTGAACGGCTTGATCTGCTTGTTGATCAGCGACATGTAGAGCCTCACTCGGTCTCGATGGGGTTGACAGTTATCGACGTTAACGTCCACCTATTGATTGTGCCAATCGATTGTTCTTAGAAGTTCGATAAAGGAAGGCTATCAACAAGGCATCGCCGCAGGTAGGAGCATTGCCCGATTTATCCGATGTGACAGACAACACAAGGGCAGCTCCGCTGCCCGTGTGCCTTTGTGGCGCTGGGGACGCCAGAAAGGCACATCGGCGGCGGAGCCGCACCTAGGCTCGCGACATGCGCGCACCGGCAGAGAAAGTCGCCTCCCCCGAGGACCTCGCACGGCAGCTGGACAGCACCGGCTATCTCGCCGACGAGGGGCTCGCCGTCTCGGCGTACCTCGCGCTGCGGATGGGGCGACCGCTGTTCTGCGAGGGCGAACCCGGCACCGGCAAGACGTCCCTCGCCGTCGCTCTCGCCGAAGCGCTCGACCTGCCCCTGGTCCGGCTGCAGTGCCACGAAGGCATCGACGCCGCGCAGGCCCTCTACGACTGGGACTTCCCGCGCCAGCTCCTGCACCTGCGCACCCTCGAGGCGGCGTCGGCCGGCACCCTCGACCCGGACGCTGCGGAACGCTCGCTCTACACCGAACGGTTCCTGCTCACCCGACCGCTGCTGCGGGCCTTGACCGACTCCCCCTGCGTGCTGCTCGTCGACGAGATCGACCGCGCCGACGACGAGTTCGAGGCGTTCCTGCTGCAGCTGCTCGACGAGAACGCCGTCACGATCCCCGAACTCGGCGAGATCCGCGCGGCCGTGCCCCCTCTCGTGGTGCTCACGTCCAACCGGACCCGCGAAGTCCACGACGCCCTGAAACGGCGCTGCCTGTACCTGTGGGTCGACCACCCGGACCTGGAACGCGAGGTCGCGATCCTGCGCCGGCGCATCCCGGGCATCGACGAGACGCTCGCGCGGCAGGTCACCCGCGCCGTGCACGTCCTGCGCGAGATGGAACTGCTCAAACCGCCGGGCGTCGCCGAAACCCTCGACTGGGCGCGGGCCCTGCTCGAACTCGACCGCACCGTGCTGGACGCGGCGACCGCCTCGGCGACGCTCGGCGCGGTGCTCAAGTACCGGGAGGACCTCGCACGGGTCGCGCGCGCCGGTCTGGACCGGCTCGTGGCCGGGTGACCGGGCCGTGCACACCGCCTCACCCTCCGGCGGAGTCCTCGTCGGGCTCACCGGATTCACCCGCGCGCTCGCCGCAGCGGGCCTGCCCGTCGCACCGGACGCCACCGCCGCGTTCGTCACGGCCGTGACCGAACTCGATCTCGCCGACCCCGGCCACCTGTACTGGGCGGGCCGCGCGACCCTGTGCCGCAACCCCGACGACCTCGCCCGCTACGACCTGGCCTTCGAAAGCTGGTTCGGTGGAACGGTTCCCACCCACCCCGGGGTGACGGCGGAACCGCAACCGAAGCTGTCGCACATCGCCGCCCTCGCCGAGGCGGCGACCTCCGACTCGGACGAGGCCGCACCCGAACTGCAGGTCGCCGCCGACGAGACCGAGGTGCTGCGGCACCGTGACATCGCGGAGCTCACCCCCGCCGAACGGGCTCACCTCGACGAGCTCATCGCCACGTTGCGTCCGCGGCCACCGATGCGCGCGGCACTGCGCGTGCGTCCGTCGCGGCGCGGACCCGTCGATCCGCGCCGCACCCTCCGGGCGATGCTTTCCGCCGGCGGGGAACCGGTGCGGCCGAGCCACCACCGCAAGGCCGCCCGACCGCGTCGCGTCGTCCTGCTCGTCGACGTGTCCGGATCGATGAGCCCGTACGCCGATGCGTTGCTGCGATTCGCGCACGTCGTCACCCGGGCGAACCCGTCCGGCACCGAGGTGTTCTCCGTCGGCACCCGGCTCACGCGGCTCTCGCGCGCGCTGCGGGCACGCGACCCCGAGATCG
>NZ_JBMBTE010000126.1:0-13914 GCF_048897285.1 Rhodococcus sp. O3 | reverse complement strand
GCGCGCACGCGCGTGGTCGTCGCGGTGGCGGCCGTCGTGTGCGTCGTCGGGTCGGCCGTGCCCCTGTATCACGGTGCCGGGTCGGTGCTCGCCTATCCGTGGGGATACGACCTGTGGGGACGTGCATTGCTCGCGGTCGCGGTGGGCGTCGCCGCGGCGGTGGCGGTGCGGTCGCGACCCGCGCGAGGAGGGGCATTGCTGCTGGGTGCGGCCGGTGCGACGGCCGTGTACGCGTCCTCGTGGGCGCTGGTCCGGGGCGTGATCGAGGATCCGGTCGAGGTGGCCCGAGTGGCACCTGTCATCCTGGGGGCGGTGCTCCTCTTGGTTGCGGCGTCGCTCACACTCCGGGAGGAATCTCCGTGAGGTAGCTCGCGAGCCCTCGCACTCCGTGACATGCGCCACATGGCCCGAGTGCGATCGTTTCATGGGGCTTCCAAGTAACTAGAGTCCGAACCTGGCCCGCTCAAAACCCCCGAGCGGGCGTGAACGCAGACGAGACGGTGAGCAGATGGATCTCTTCGAATACCAGGCGAAGGAACTCTTCGCCAAGCATGACGTGCCGACGTCGGCCGGCCGTGTTACCGACACGGTCGCCGGTGCCCGCGAGATCGCGGAGGAAATCGGCAAGCCGGTGATGGTCAAGGCCCAGGTCAAGGTCGGTGGCCGTGGCAAGGCCGGTGGCGTGAAGTACGCCGCCACCGCAGACGACGCGCAGACCCACGCCGAGAACATCCTCGGCCTCGACATCAAGGGTCACATCGTCAAGAAGCTTCTGGTCGCCGAGGCCAGCGAGATCGCGGAGGAGTACTACATCTCCTTCCTGCTCGACCGCACCAACCGCACCTACCTGGCGATGTGCTCGGTCGAGGGTGGCATGGAGATCGAAGAGGTCGCCGCCACCAAGCCGGAGCGTCTCGCCAAGGTCCCCGTCGACGCCGTCAAGGGTGTCGACCTCGCCTTCGCCCGTGAGATCGCCGAGAAGGGCCACCTGCCCGCCGAGGTTCTCGACGCCGCGGCCGTGACCATCCAGAAGCTGTGGGAGGTCTTCGTCAAGGAAGACGCTCTCCTCGTGGAGGTCAACCCGCTCGTCCGTACGCCGGACGACCAGATCCTCGCGCTCGACGGCAAGGTCACCCTCGACGCCAACGCCGACTTCCGTCAGCCCGGCCACGCCGCGTTCGAGGACAAGGACGCGACGGATCCGCTCGAGCTCAAGGCCAAGGAGAACGACCTCAACTACGTCAAGCTCGACGGTGAGGTCGGCATCATCGGTAACGGCGCGGGTCTGGTCATGTCGACCCTCGACGTCGTCGCGTACGCCGGTGAGAAGCACGGTGGCGTGAAGCCCGCCAACTTCCTCGACATCGGTGGCGGCGCCTCCGCGGCCGTCATGGCTGCGGGCCTGGACGTCATCCTCAACGATGCGCAGGTCAAGAGCGTGTTCGTCAACGTCTTCGGTGGCATCACCGCGTGTGACGCCGTTGCCAACGGCATCGTCAAGGCTCTCGAGATCCTCGGTGACGAGGCCAACAAGCCGCTCGTCGTGCGTCTGGACGGCAACAACGTCGACGAGGGTCGCCGCATCCTCGCCGAGGCCAACCACCCGCTGGTCACGGTCGTCGCCACCATGGACGAAGCTGCCGACAAGGCTGCCGAGCTCGCGTTCGCAGCGAAGTAGAGGGACACACAGAACAATGGCAATCTTCCTTACCAAGGATTCCAAGGTCATCGTCCAGGGCATCACCGGCGGCGAGGGCACCAAGCACACTGCGCTGATGCTCAAGGCCGGCACCCAGGTCGTCGGCGGCGTCAACGCCCGCAAGGCCGGCACCACCGTGTCGCACACCGACAAGGACGGCAACCCGGTCGAGCTCCCGGTCTTCGGCTCCGTCGCCGAGGCCATGAAGGAGACCGGCGCGGACGTCTCGATCGCGTTCGTTCCCCCGGCCTTCTCGAAGGACGCCATCGTCGAGGCCATCGACGCGGAGATCCCGCTGCTCGTGGTCATCACCGAGGGCATCCCCGTGCAGGACACCGCGTACGCGTGGGCCTACAACGTGGAGAAGGGCAACAAGACCCGCATCATCGGCCCCAACTGCCCCGGCATCATCACCCCGGGCGAGGCGCTCGTCGGCATCACCCCGGCGAACATCGCCGGTAAGGGCCCGGTCGGCCTGGTGTCCAAGTCCGGCACCCTGACCTACCAGATGATGTTCGAGCTGCGCGAGTACGGCTTCTCGACCGCGATCGGCATCGGCGGCGACCCGGTCATCGGCACCACCCACATCGACGCCATCGAGGCGTTCGAGAAGGACCCGGAGACCAAGGTCATCGTCATGATCGGTGAGATCGGTGGCGACGCCGAGGAGCGTGCCGCCGACTACATCAAGGCCAACGTCACCAAGCCGGTCGTCGGCTACGTGGCCGGCTTCACCGCCCCCGAGGGCAAGACCATGGGCCACGCCGGCGCCATCGTCTCCGGTTCCTCGGGCACCGCGCAGGCCAAGAAGGACGCCCTCGAGGCGGCCGGCGTCAAGGTCGGCAAGACGCCGTCCGAGACCGCCGCTCTCGCACGCGAGATCCTGAAGTCCCTGTAAGCGGCTTCCGCCGTCCGTGCGCGGTTTCGGTAGTTCCCACTACCGAAACCGCGCACGACGCGTTTTATCCGTCGATCCACTCCCGGCCGACGGGTTCCAGCTCCCCGGCGCCGGACGTCACCGACGCCACCACACTCGCCAGCTGCTCCGGGTCCCGCGCCGCGACCGTGAACTTCGCCCGGTCCTCGTACGACACCCCGAGCACACTCACCCCGCGACCGCGCAGTTCCGCATCGACACGTCCCGCGTCCCCGTGCCCGACCGCGAGGGTGAACACCTCCCGCCGCTCCCGCGGCACCAGCGTCGCCGAGTCCAGCGCGACCGCGACGGCCCCCGAGTAGGCGCGCACGAGTCCGCCCGCCCCCAGCTTGATCCCCCCGAACCAGCGGGTCACGACCACCGCCACGTTCACCACGTCGCGATGGTGCAGCACCTGCAACATCGGGACGCCCGCGGTGCCGCCGGGCTCCCCGTCGTCGCTGGACCGCTCGGCCCGCGACGCCGGTTCGTCGCCGACGACGAACGCCCAGCAGTGGTGCCGCGCATCCGGGTACAGACGGCGTTGCTCGTCGGTGAACGCGGCGGCGTCGGCAGCGGATTCGACCCGGCGCAGGGCGGCGAGGAAGCGCGAGTGCTTGACCTCCGTCTCCACGACCACGTCCGGTCCGGGCGCGAGTGTGTTCGGCATGCCTCCCATTGTGTCGATCGGTGCATACGCTGTTTCCAGTGCATCCGGAAGACACCGAGCGCACCCGACGACCGCAGGAGGATCGATGACATTCCCAGCGAGCCAGACCCCGGATCGGAGTGGTGGCGGGCCGTCGGCCAAGCTCGTGCCGGTGCTGTTGCCGGTGGCGGTCGCGGTACTCGGTGTGGTGAATTTCCTGTTCGGTCTCGCGCCGTACATGCGGATCGAATTCGGTGGGCACGTCGCGCTGTCCGCGTTCGAATTCGGATTCGCGGTGGTGCCGTTGGCTCTGTTGCTGCTCGGCGGGGTGTGCGCGGCGCTGTCGTTGCTGCCCGGCCAGGATCTGCGGGGCGTCGCACTGGCCGCATCGGCGGTCGGATTCGTGACGTCGGTGTTCCAGTGGTTCCAGTTGCCCGACGATTCCGGTATCGCGTGGGGCGGCGTCGCCATCTTCGTGTTCGGATTCCTGCAGACCGCGGTGGCCGTGGTGGCGTTGCTGTTCGGGATCGGCGTGCTCGTCCCCGCGGCGCGGTCGGGCCGGGCCGCGGCATACCCGGCGCAGTCCCAGGTCCCGCAGCCCGGTGGGTACGGGCAGCAGGGGAGTCCGCAGCAGGGAAGTCCCCAGCAGGCCGGGCAGTTCCCGCAGCAGTACGGCGGGCAGCCCCAGAGCCAGCAGTACCCCGGCCAGCAGTACGGCACGCAGTCACAGCAGCACTACAGCGGCCAGTACCCGAGCCAGCAGTACACCGGTCAGCAGTACACGGGCCAGTACCCGAGCCAGCACTACACCGGTCAGCAGTACACGGGCCAGCAGTATTCGGGTCAGCCGTACGGGACGCAGCAGTTCCCGTCCCAGCCGACCCCGTCCCAGCAATCTCCGGTCGGGGCGCAGCAATATCCGACCGGGCCGCAGCACCCGACAGGGGGTGCGCCGGAGCCGAGCTACGACGACGACACCGAACTGGCGCGCCCGTCCGACAACGACGCCACCGTCCTCTCGCCGGCACCGGAGGACCAGGACGCCACCGTGGTCTCGCCGCCACCGGACGACGCCACCCAGGTGCTGAAGCCGAACGACGAGCAACGGTGACATGTTCGAGGAGCCGGCGCGGCGCGCCTGATCGCAACCGATCGCGGTGGGTGACACCCTCGACTCGATGACATCGACGCTAGGCCGGAACTCCCGCCTCCCCACGAATCAGGATTCGACGGATCCGGAGCAATTCCGCATTCTGCTCGGCACGGCGGCACGCGTACCGGCCGTGACGATGGCGCTGCTCGTGACGGTCGTCGTGACGACGCTCGTCGCCGCGAGCAGCGACCTCACCGGTGTGTACGCGGCGACCGCAGGTGCCTGGCTCGGACTGCACCAGGTCACCCTCACCATCGACGGCACCGCGCTCGGCGTGCTGCCGCTGCTGCCGACCGCGGTGCTGGTGTGGTTGTCCGCCCGCTCGTGCGCGTCGGCGGCGGACGCGATGGTCCTGCACAGCGGGTATGCGCTCGACGGCCGCGACGCCGCGCGGATCACCGCCGCGACCCTGGCCGGACCGCTCGTCGTGACGGTCACCGCGCTCGTCGTCATCCAGGACGCATCGAGCGTGCTGCCCGTCTCGATGCCGGACCCGGCGCAATCCCTGGCGTGGGTGACCGGGCTGTATCTGCTGTCGTCGCTGCTCGGCGTCGGGTCGAGGATGTGGCGGCCGCTCTGCAACCGGTACGGAGTCCCCGAATGGCTGGTGGACTCGGTCCGGCCCGCGACCCGGGCGGTGCTCGGCATGTTCGCGATGGGCGGGCTGCTCACCGTCGTCGGAATGCTCTGGTCGTGGCAGAGCGTCGGGGAGCTCCTCGCCCGCGGCGAGAACTGGATGGGCGTCCTCGGCCTGCTGATCATCTCGATCCTGTATCTGCCCAACGTGATGATCGGTGCGGCCGCGGTCCTGGCCGGCAGCACGGTCGAGTTCGGCGAGGTCCGGCTGAGCCTGTTCGAGGCGTCCGGCGGTGACCTGCCCGCGCTGCCGGTGCTGGCCGCGATCCCGCCGGGCCCGGCACCGTCCTTCTGGCCGGTGGCGCTCGCGGTGCCCGCCACGATCGGCGCATTGCTCGGCCGGTTCGTCGCCAAACGCAACCTCGAGGCGCAGGCGCGCGGCGAGTACGTCTCCAGCAGCGACGGAGCGCTGACCGTGCTGGCGGCCTCCGCCGAAGCCGGTGTCGTCACCGCGCTCGCGACCTGGGCGGCCGGTGGGCGGCTCGGGTTCTTCGGGGTGGTCGGCGGCAACTGGTGGCTCGCCGGGCTCCTGATGTTCGCGTGGTCGGGTCTGCTGGGGATCATCACCGCGCAGCTGTTGCTGTGGCGGGAAGGCAAGCTGGCCGCCGCAGAAGCCGAGGCTGCGCTCGCGGCCGAGGCGGAGGAGTCCGCAGAGCCGGACGCCGCCGAGGACGGTTCCGACGAGGACGGGGACTCGGGGGAGGACTCGGCTGCCGGTGAGCTCGAGGAACCGAAGGCACTCGAAGCCGCGCCCGCCGGGGACGCCGAATCCGTGGATGCCGAATCCGTGGATGCCGAGGACGAGGACGACGATACCGAGGACACCCAGGCCGAGGTGGTCGATGCGGAGGTGGTCGACGACGAGGAATCCGAGTCGAAACCGGCCGCGAAGGACATCGAGGAACCCGACGTCGTCGACGCCGAGATCGACGACGAAGCCGACGACGGGGACCTCGCGAAAGGCACCCGGAACACCAGCGACTAGGCTCTAGACGGCCGATGGTCCGGCCGACCCCTCTTCGAGTCCAGGAGTAGAGCGCTGACTGCCTCGCGTGACCAGTTGCCGCCCACCGCGCCGGCGCGGGTCGTCGTACTCGCCTCGGGTACCGGCAGCCTGCTGCGGTCGTTGATCGACGCCACCCGCGCCGACGGCTACCCGGCCCGGATCGTCGCCGTCGGTGTCGACCGCGACTGCAAAGCCCTCGACCATGCCCGCGAGGCGGACATCCCCGGTTTCCTGGTCGCGTTGCGCGACCACGCCGACCGTGCCGCCTGGGACGTCGCGCTCACCGACGCCGTCGCAGCGCACGAACCGGACCTGGTGGTGTCGGCGGGCTTCATGAAGATCCTCGGCCCCGCGTTCCTCGAACGCTTCGGCGGCCGCATCATCAACACGCACCCGGCTCTGCTGCCCGCATTCCCCGGTGCGCACGCCGTCCCCGACGCCCTCGCCTACGGCGTGAAGGTCACCGGGTCGACCGTGCACCTGGTCGACGGCGGCGTGGACACCGGGCCGATCCTTGCGCAGGAACCCGTGCCGGTCCTCGAGGGCGACGACGAGGACACCCTGCACGAGCGCATCAAAGTTGTGGAACGACGGTTGCTGGCCGAGGTGGTCGCCGCTGTCGCAACCCGTGGAGTTGTATCCGATGGACGAAAGGCCGTGATCCCCAGTGACCGAACGTAAGACTGTGCGCCGCGCACTGGTCAGCGTGTACGACAAGACCGGACTGGTCGAACTCGCGACCGGGCTGCACCAGGCCGGGGTCGAACTGGTCTCCACCGGCTCCACGGCCGCGACCATCGCCGGCGCCGGAATCCCCGTCACCAAGGTCGAGGAGCTCACCGGCTTCCCCGAGTGCCTCGAGGGCCGCGTCAAGACGCTGCACCCGCGCGTGCACGCCGGCATCCTCGCCGACACCCGCAAGCAGGACCATCTCGACCAGATCAAGGACCTCGGCATCGAGGCGTTCGAGCTGGTCGTCGTGAACCTGTACCCGTTCACGCAGACCGTCGCCTCGGGCGCGACCCCCGACGAGTGCGTCGAGCAGATCGACATCGGCGGCCCGTCGATGGTGCGTGCCGCCGCGAAGAACCACCCGTCCGTCGCCGTGGTCGTCGATCCGGCCCGCTACGACGCGGTCATCGAGGCGGTGAAGGCCGGCGGGTTCACCCTGCCCGACCGCAAGGCTCTCGCCGCGCAGGCGTTCCAGCACACCGCCGCCTACGACGTCGCGGTCGCGAGCTGGATGAACAGCGGATACGCCACTGGGGCGAGCGAAGCGACGGGGGATGTCACAGCGGATGGCGATGACAGCCAGTTCCCGGCGTGGGCCGGCGCGACCTGGACGCGCGCGAACGTGCTGCGGTACGGCGAGAACCCGCATCAGGCGGCCGCGCTGTACGTGAACGAGGGCGGCGAGCCGGGTCTGGCGCAGGCCGAGCAGTTCCACGGCAAGGAAATGTCGTACAACAACTACCAGGACGCCGACGCCGCGTGGCGCGCCGCGCACGACCACGACCGGCCGTGCGTCGCGATCATCAAGCACGCCAACCCGTGCGGTATCGCCGTCGCCGACACGGTCGCCGAGGCGCACCGCAAGGCGCACGAGTGCGACCCGGTGTCCGCGTTCGGTGGGGTCATCGCCGTCAACCGCGAGGTCAGCGTCGAGATGGCCGAGCAGGTCGCCGAGATCTTCACCGAGGTGATCATCGCCCCGGCGTACGCCGCCGGTGCCGTCGAGGTCCTCGCCCGCAAGAAGAACATCCGCATCCTGCGGGCCGACTCCCCGAAGTCCGCGCAGATCGAGCTGCGTCAGATCTCCGGCGGCCTGCTGCTGCAGGAGCGTGACCTGCTCACCGCGGACGGTGACAACGCCGCGAACTGGGAGCTCGCGTGCGGCGCCGCCGCCGACGAGCAGACCCTCGCCGACCTGGAGTTCGCGTGGCGCGCCTGCCGCGCCGTGAAGTCCAACGCGATCCTGCTGGCTTCGGCCGGCGCGACCGTCGGTGTCGGGATGGGCCAGGTCAACCGGGTCGACTCGGCGCGTCTCGCGGTCACCCGCGCCGGCGACCGTGTCGTCGGATCCGTCGCCGCGTCGGACGCTTTCTTCCCGTTCGCGGACGGCCTGCAGGTCCTCACGGAGGCCGGCGTCAAGGCCGTCGTGCAGCCTGGTGGATCGGTCCGTGACAACGAGGTGATCGAGGCGGCCCGCGAGGCCGGCATCACCCTCTACCTGACGGGCGCACGCCACTTCGCGCACTGAGCGCACACGAGCCGGGACAGCCGCACACCCGACGACGACCTGATGTCAGGCCGCGTACGGGTGGGCGGTTTCCGGGCGGTGGGGCGCCTCGATGTCGGTGGTGCCGCGGCCGTCGGAGATGACGAGCCGGGCGGCACCGCGGTCGAGCAGTTCCCGGATGAGATCGGCGGCCAGTGCGCCCTTCTCGGCGTCGACGTGGCGCAGGTCGATCGTGATGGCGTGCCCGGTCAGGTCGGTGGGCAGGTCCTTCGGGACGGAGCCGGTGGCTCCCAGTCGCAACTTCATGTGGTTCTCCTTGGATTCGAAAAGAATGGGTATAAGAAAGGGCACCCGAGGCGATTTGCCTGGGGTGCCCGAGAAGCGAGTCGGATGTGACTCTATTCCCGGGATCGCCTTGCGGCGCAGTGGAAGTGGAACTCGGGTACGAATCGATATGTGCGCTTGTGATGCTGCATCGGACCGTACCTTTCTCGAGTATCCAGCGGGTTAACGGGGAACCATACCCCAATTGCGAGGAATTTACATCCCCGATTTTCGTGCGGTGAGGTCACAGACCCCGCAGCCAGGCCTGGAATCCGTCGGTGAACTCCGTCGAATACGGCAGGTCGGCGATGTAGTCGGCGCCGGTGGACTGCTGGTCGCCGATGTCCTTGAGCACGTGGTTGGCGTTGCGCAGCCGCAGCGACGTCAGCTTGGTGTGCACGAGCGCTTCGTCGAGGGCGTCGACGTCCTCGACGCGCAGCTGGATGTCCTTGTCGGAGACGCTGGTGAGCACCGGCAGTGCGCTGTCGATCTGCGCGGCGAGCATGCGCGGATCCAGCGAGTCCTCCTCGGCGAGCGCCTTCGCGTTCGTCGGGACCAGGCCCGCGTTGCGCAGCGGCTCGGGCAGGCGGTCGCTGAGGGTGCCGTCGGCGCGCAGCGATTCCACCGCCCCGGTGAGCGCGACGCGCAGTTCGTCGGCGACCTGGACGGCGAGCTGACCGGCCTCGACGACCGCGTCGAGCTGCGCGTCGATCTGGGCGGTCAGCAGGTCCAGCAGACGGACCGCGAGCGGTTCGAGCAGGGCCAGACCCGCGACCCGCTCACCGGCGTGCGCGAGCGCCAGGGCGATGAGCGCACCCTCGCTGTGTCCGACGACGTACAGGCGCTCGGGATCGACGCCGGGCTGGTCCGCGAGGAACTGCAGGCCGTCGCGCGCGGCGTCGATGAACGTGGAGAAGCCGAGATCGGCGACGTCCTCGACCGCGTACGGGCCGAGCCCGGTGAGGCCGCTGCCGAGCTTGTCGTAGCGCAGGCTCGCGAACCCGTTGATCTCGAGGATGTCCGCGAGGTGGCGGAGGGTGCCGATCGAGCCGGGCAGCAGCGCGCTGTCGCCGTTGCGGTCGGTCGGGCCGCTGCCGGCCAGCAGCAGGACGGCCGGAACCGAGGTGTCACCGACAGCGGGTACTCGCAGGCTGCCGTACAGCGTCACGTCGCCGCTGGTGAAGGTGATCTCGGTTTCCGACATGACATGTGTCTATCAGAAGTCCCGGACGTCGCGGCCACCGGAGGGCTGTGTCGCCAGGGTGTCCGATGTGCATGCGGTGTTCGATGTGGGGCGGATCTACGTGGCCGGCCCGGTGAACGCTCCGCGGAGGCGGCGGAAACGGCGGTAGCCGCGGTACCCGAACCAGGTGAGCAGCGCGAGCAACGGAATGACCAGCAGCGGCAGCACCATCGAGATCAGCGAGGTCACGAACGAGGTGACGCTGTCGATCACCGACATCACCGGGTTCCCGAGACCCGCCGTCGTCGCCGTACTCACCGCGCGGGTGCCCGTCTGCGCGGTGCTCACCGCCAGCGCGGTCGGCGCCCCGATGACGATGCCCGCGATCGCCGCCATCGCCGGATCGAGGTTGGCGAACGCGGCCCACGCCGCGACCGCACCTGCGACCGGCCGGGTGACGGTGCCTATCGCCGACATCGCGTTGTCGACCAGCGGGATCAGATCCGCCAGAACCTCGACGGCGGTCGCGATCGCCAGCGCGATCAGTGCGGCGGACGAGCCGATCCACTGCATGGACTCGTTCAGGACGATCCCGAACCACCCGAAGTGGACGGCGGCGCTGAGCATCAGCAGCGGCAGGAAGGTGCGCAGGCCGGTGGCGGCCGCCAGGCCGAGGCCGAGCAACGCCGCGAGGATCCAGATCTCCACGGGCCGAGTGTAGGGCGGTGCGGACGGGAAACGGTTGCGTACGCGAAAGGCTCGCCGCGAGCAGATGCCGAATCCGGCGGATCCTCGTACCTTGGGTGAGGTGACGTCAACCACAACCAGGCCGTCCACTCTCGGTGAGCTGCGCGCGTCCGGGCACGTGCAGCGATCGGTCAAGGACGAGATCCGGCAGAACCTCCTCGCCGCCCTGCGCGACGGCATCGACCCGTGGCCCGGCATCGTCGGATTCGACGACACCGTCGTCCCTCAGCTCGAACGGGCCCTGCTCGCCGGCCACGACGTGGTTCTGCTCGGCGAGCGCGGACAGGGCAAGACCCGGCTGTTGCGGACGCTGCCGTTGCTGCTCGACGAATGGACCCCCGTGATCGCCGGGTCCGAACTCGGCGAACATCCCTACGAACCCATCACCCCGGCGTCGATCCGTCGCGCCGCCGAACTCGGCGACGACCTGCCCGTCGACTGGCGGCACCGGTCGTTGCGATACGCCGAGAAGCTCGCGACCCCGGACACGTCCGTCGCCGACCTCGTCGGTGATGTGGACCCGGTGAAGGTCGCGGAAGGCCGCAGTCTCGGCGATCCCGAAACCATCCACTTCGGGCTGGTGCCGCGCGCGCACCGCGGCATCGTCGCGATCAACGAACTGCCCGACCTGGCCGAACGCATCCAGGTGTCGTTGCTGAACGTCATGGAGGAGCGCGACATCCAGGTTCGCGGCTACACGCTGCGGCTGCCGCTGGACGTGCTGCTCGTCGCCAGCGCCAACCCGGAGGACTACACCAACCGCGGTCGCATCATCACCCCGCTCAAGGACCGGTTCGGCGCGGAGATCCGCACCCACTACCCGGTCGAACTCGACGACGAGATCGCGGTGATCGAGCAGGAAGCCGTACTGCAGGCGCGGGTTCCGGATTTCCTGCTCGAGGTACTGGCCCGCTTCACACGCCTGCTGCGCGAATCGACGTCGATCGACCAGCGTTCCGGGGTGTCCGCGCGCTTCGCGGTCGCGGGGGCGGAAACGGTCGCGGCCGCGGCCGTGCACCGCGGCGCCGTCCTCGGGGAGGACGACCCGGTCGCCCGGCCCGTGGACCTCGGCACCGTGGTGGAGGTGCTGCGCGGCAAGGTCGAATTCGAATCCGGTGAGGAGGGACGCGAATTCGAGGTGCTCGAACACCTGCTGCGCCGCGCGACCGCGGACACCGCGCGGGAGCGGCTCGCCGGTATCGACCTGGCGACCCTCGTCGAGGCGATCGAGCACGGTCGCCCGGTCACGACCGGCGATCGGATCACGGCGAAGGTACTGCTCGACGAACTGCCGGAGCTGCCGGTGCTCGACGTCGTCGCCGACCGGCTCGGCGCCGACGACATCGGAACCCGCGCTGCCGCAGTCGAGTTCGCCCTCGAAGGGCTGTATCTGGCCCGGCGCATCGCCAAGCACGACGCCGACGACGGAACCGCGGTGTACTCGCGATGAGCAGAGGCGCGCAGTACGGACCGTACGACGGCGGTGACCCGCTGGCGGCGCCGGTGGATCTGCGCGACGCGCTCGCCGCGATCGGTGACGACGTGCTCGCGGGCAGTTCACCGCGGCGGGCACTCCGGGAGTTGCTGCGGCGCGGGCGCGGTAACATCCGTGGTCTGGATCGGCTTGCGGCGCAGGCGAACCGGCGCAAGCGGGAGCTGTTGAACCGCACCAATCTCGACGGCACGCTGCGGGAGGTGCGCGAGTTGCTCGATCGCGCCGTGCTCGCCGAACGCAAGGAACTCGCGCGTGCCCTCGACGACGACGCGCGGTTCGCGGAGATGCGGATCGAGGAACTGCCGTCGTCGACCGCGCAGGCCGTGCAGGAACTCGCCGACTACGACTGGCGCAATTCCGAAGCGCGGGAGGACTACGAGAAGATCCGCGATCTGCTCGGGCGGGAGGTCCTCGATCAGCGGTTCGCCGGGATGAAACAGGCGCTCGAGGGCGCCACCGACGAAGACCGGCGCCGCGTCAACGACATGCTGCAGGACCTGAACGACCTGCTGGACAAACACTCTCGTGGTGAGGACACGCAGGAGGACTTCGAGCAGTTCATGGCCGAGCACGGCGACTTCTTCCCGGAGAACCCGCGCAACGTCGAGGAACTGCTCGATTCGCTGGCGCAGCGTGCGGCGGCGGCGCAGCGGCTGCGCAACTCGATGACGCAGGAGCAGCGCGACGAACTGGATGCGCTCGCGCAGCAGGCGTTCGGGACGCCGTCGCTGATGCAGCAGCTGAACCGGCTCGACGCGCACCTGCAGGCCGCGCGGCCCGGCGAGGACTGGTCCGGGTCCGAACGGTTCCGCGGCGACCAGGGGATGGGCCTGGGCGAAGCCACCGGGGCGTTGCAGGACATCGCCGAACTCGACGCGCTCGCCGAACAACTGTCGCAGCAGTATGCGGGGGCAGCACTCGACGACATCGATCTGGACATGCTCGCACGGCAGCTCGGCGACGAGGCCGCAGCCGACGCGCGCACCCTCGCCGACCTGGAGAAGGAACTGCAACGACAGGGCTTCTTCGACCGCGGCGCGGACGGGCAGTGGCGGCTGTCGCCGAAGGCGATGCGTCAGCTCGGACAGACCGCCTTGCGTGACGTGATGAACCGGTTGTCGTCGCGGGGCGGGCAGCGCGAGACGCGTCGCGCCGGTGCGATGGGCGAACCGACCGGCGCGTCGCGGCCGTGGGAATTCGGGGACACCGAATCCTGGGACGTGGTGCGCACACTCACCAACGCGACGTTGCGCGATCCCGGCCGGGTACCGGTGCGGATGGCGGTCACGGACGTGGAGGTCGTCGAAACCGAGCAGCGGGCGCAGGCCGCGGTCGCGTTGCTGGTGGACACGTCGTTCTCGATGGTGATGGACGGTCGCTGGGTGCCGATGAAGCGCACCGCGCTGGCCCTGAACCACCTGGTGTCGACCCGGTTCCGCGGAGATGCGTTGCAGCTGATCGCGTTCGGGCGGCACGCGCGTGTGGTCACCCCGACGGAGCTGGCGGGCCTGGACGGCGTGTACGAGCAGGGCACCAACCTGCATCACGCGCTGATGCTCGCCGGCCGGCACCTGCGTCGGCATTCGAACGCGCAGCCGGTGGTGCTCGTCGTCACCGACGGGGAACCGACTGCGCACATCGAACCCGAGGGATACGCGATGTTCGACTACCCGCCGAGCCCCCGCACCCTGGGTCTGACCGTCCGGGAACTGGACCATCTGGCGCGGCTGGGTGCGCAGATCACGATCTTCCGGCTCGGCGACGATCCCGGCCTGGCCCGGATCGTGGATCGGATGGCGCGCCGCGTCGGCGGTCGCGTCGTCGCCCCGGATCTCGACGGGCTGGGCGCGGCGGTCGTCGGCGACTA
>NZ_JBMBTE010000125.1:0-14159 GCF_048897285.1 Rhodococcus sp. O3 | reverse complement strand
CGGCGGGGGTGCTCAGCGCCCGCATCACCGCGGCGGCCGCACGGTCCAGCGCGTGGGCGATCCCGGGCGCATCGAGCTGCTCCGCGGTCGCGGTGGCGTCGGCCATTCCGCGCAGGATCTGCGCGAGGATCACGCCGGAGTTGCCGCGGGCTCCGGTGAACGCGCCGCGCGCGAGGGCGTCCAGGACCCCGGCGGCCGTCTCCCGCGTACCGGACGCGCGCAGACCCTCCACCGCGGACCGCACGGTGATCAGCAGGTTGGTGCCGGTGTCACCGTCCGGGACGGGGAAGACGTTGAGGACGTTGATCTCGTCGTGGCGCTCCTCGATGGCCTTGAGCCCGAGCTCCGCCCAGCGGCGCAGCGCCTGTGCGTCCACCACGTCCCCCGCTTCGAACAACTGTGGACACCTCTTCCGCAACCCGCCGATTTCCGATGTCGAAAGGGTAACCGGGCGGCCGGAAGGCGGCCGGTTTGGTCATCGGCTGCCGCATTCGCTACGCTTGCAGGGTTGCCTCGCACGGGCGACGACAGTTTCCCGTGTTCGCAGGACAAGAATGACAATATCCACTACATAACAAGGAGTTCGCGACATGGCTGCCGTCTGCGACGTATGCGCCAAGGGCCCCGGCTTCGGGAAGTCGGTCTCGCACTCGCACCGGCGTACCAATCGTCGCTGGAACCCGAACATCCAGAGCGTGCGTGCCCAGGTTGCCCCGGGCAACACCCGCAAGATCAACGTGTGCACCTCCTGCCTGAAGGCGGGCAAGGTCGTTCGCGGCTGATCGAGCAGAGACCACAAATACCCCCGGCGTTCGTCGCCGGGGGTATTTGCCGTTTTGTGAGGTTCGGTCCGGCGGCTAGTGTGCCGAAGGTGACCGAAACTTCTGTGACCGATACCTCCGCGCCGCTCGTGAGCGCGACCGACGGGGTCCTGCGCATCGCCGTGGCGACCGCCGAGAACGGCGCCTCCCTGTCCCCCGCCGGAGTCGATCAGGGCACCGCGGCCCTGCGTGCCGCCGGACCCGAGGTCGGCGCCGTCCTGCTGGTGGGCGAAGGCTCCAACTTCTGCGCGGGTGGGAACGTGCGCGGATTCGCCGCCGCCGAGGACCGCAGCGCGCACGTCGCCGACATCGCCGGCCGATTCCACGAGTTCGTGCTGGCCCTCGACGCCGTGGGTGTGCCCGTCGTCGCGGCGGTGCACGGCTGGGCCGCCGGAGCCGGGATGAGCATCGTGCTGCACGCCGACATCGCGCTCGGCGGCCCGTCGACGAAGCTGCGCCCGGCGTACCCGTCGATCGGATACACGCCGGACGGCGGCATGTCCTGGACGCTGCCGCGGGTGGTCGGGGTCGCCCGGGCCCGCGAGATGATCCTCACGGACGCGGTGGTCGCCGCGGACGAGGCCGTGCGCCTCGGCCTGCTGAGCCGCCTCGTCGCCGACGACGAGATCCAGAGCGAGGCGCTGCGCATCGCGCGGACTCTCGCCAACGGACCGACCGCGGCCTACGCCGGCATCCGCCGCCTGGTGGCGGACTCGCAGCACCGGACGCTCGCCGAACAGCTCGACGCCGAACTCGCGTCGATCTCGACAGCGGCGGTGTCGCCGACGGGTATCGAGGGCGTGAACGCGTTCGTCGAGAAGCGCCGCCCGGATTTCGGCTCGCTGAAGCAGAACTGAATTGAGGCGGCGCGGGCCGGTGGTCAGGCCAGGCGCCAGTCCACCGGCTCGCCGCCCTGCTGTTCGAGGAGAGCGTTCGCGCGGCTGAACGGTCGCGAGCCGAAGAATCCACGGGATGCGGACAGCGGCGACGGGTGCGCGGACTCGACGGTGGGCACGTTCCCGAGCATCGGCTTCAAGGTCGCTGCGTCACGGCCCCACAGGATCGCCACCAGCGGGGTGTCACGCGCGACGAGCGCCCGGATCGCCTGCTCGGTGACGACCTCCCATCCCTTGCCGCGATGCGAGGCGGGCTGACCCGGCTGCACGGTGAGCACCCTGTTGAGCAGCAGCACACCCTGCGCCGCCCACGGCGTCAGGTCGCCGTTCGCAGGCACCGGCAGGCCCAGGTCCTCGGTGTATTCGCGGTAGATGTTCGCAAGGCTGCGCGGCACAGGCCGCACGTCGGGTGCGACGGAGAAGCTCAGGCCGACCGCATGTCCCGGCGTCGGGTAGGGGTCCTGTCCGACGATGAGCACCCGCACTCGGTCGAACGGCTGAGTGAAGGCGCGCAGCACATTGCTGCCGGCCGGGAGATAGCCGCGACCGGCGGCGTTCTCGCTGCGCAGGAACTGCCCCATCGCCGCGATGTCGTCGGCGACCGGTGCGAGGGCCTGCGCCCAGCCGGCCTCGACGACCTCGGCGAGCGGCCGCGGGCCGGTCGGGGTGTCCGGATCGGCGAGTTGGTCCGTCACGCAAATCCCCCTAGTCGATGCGGCGCAGCGCGGTGCGGTAGTAGTCGGCGTTCGCCGCGTACATCTTCGCGTTCTCCTCGAAGTTGCCCTCGGGGAGTTCGTAGCCCTCCCGGACCTTGGCGGGCACGCCCATGGCCATGCGCCGTTCCGGCAGTTCGAACCGCGGCGGGACGAGCGCGCCCGCGGCGACCTGCGATCCGGCACCGAGCGTCGCGCCGTTGAGTACGAGCGACCCGGAGCCGACGAGGCAGCCGTCGCCGATGGTGGCGCTCTCGATGTGGGCGTTGTGCCCGACCACGCAGCGGGCGCCGATGATCGTCGACTGGATCGCCGTGGTGTGGATGATCGATCCGTCCTGGATGTTGGTGTACTCACCGACCGTGATGGAGCCGTAGTCGCCGCGCAGCACCGCCGTCGGCCACACCGACGCGTGTGCTCCGAGGGTGACGTTGCCGATCACCACGGCATCGGGGTGCACCCACGCATCGGGGTGGATATCGGGGACGCGATCGCCGAGTGCATAGACAGCCATACGCAAAAACCTATCTCGAGAAGCTCTGCCAGCCGCCGGGGCCCGCGTGGTCGCGGCCGTCGACGGTGACGCCCGACCCCGCACGCACCGAGCCGATGCGGTTCCAGCCCTCGGGAAGCGCCACCTCCGGCGGGAAGCAGGCGGCCAGTGCGTGGTCCTCTCCCCCGGTCAGCACCCACTCCCACGGATCGGCGTTCAGGTCCGCCGCGGCGGCGCGCAGATCGTCGCCGGGTTCGAGCAGGCCGGAATCGACGTCGATCGCCACCGCCGACGCGCCCGCGATGTGCCCGAGATCGGCGAGCAGGCCGTCCGAGATGTCGGTCCCGGCGCGCGCACCCGCCCGCGCCGCCGCCGGCCCCGCCGGATAGGGCGGAGCCGGAACACGGTGGGCCTCGACCAGATCGGCGTGACCGGCGTGACCGGCGTGACCGGCGAGCAGCAGTGCCAACCCCGCGGCGGAGCGGCCGAGGGTACCGGCCAGTGCGACGACGTCACCGGGCCGGGCCGCGGTCCGCAACAGCGGCGCCCGGCCTTCGAGGTCGCCGAGCACCGTCACCGAGACGATCAGCTGATCGGCTTGCACGAGATCGCCACCGACGACTCCCGCGCCCATCTCCTCGGCCGCTTCCCCCAGACCGGCGGAGATTCCCTCGAGCACGGCCACGGGGGTGCCGGGCGGGCACCCGAGTGCGACGACGAACGCGGTCGGTCGGGCGCCGAGCGCCGCGACGTCCGCGCCGTTCTGTGCCGCGGCCTTGCGGCCGACCTGCTGCGGACTCGACCAGTCCAGCCGGAAGTGCCTGCCCTCGACGAGCATGTCCGTGGAGATCGCGACCCGGCCGTCGGACGCGGCGACGAGCGCTGCATCGTGTCCCGGCCCGACCAGGGTCGTCGCGGGCTGGCGGCGGCCGGCGGTCGCGCGATCGATGACGGGGAATTCGCCGAGTTCGGCGACGGTGGGGCCGGTGGGCTCGGGCACGGTGGCAGAAGTCTCCTTCCGGCTCCGGCCGGTGTGGTCCGGCGCCGCGACAGGCACTGATAGGTTCGGGTCACGCTACCGCTCCCGAAGATGGACCTGATGATCGAATCCGATTCTTCTCCCGAACCCGAATCCGACTCCGCCGGCGCCGAAGCGCAGGCGGTCGAGGAGGAACGCCGCCATCCCGCGGTGATCGCGACGGCCATCGCACTGCCGGTCGCGTTGCTCGCCGGAGTCGTCGTCGCCGCGGTGATCATCAACCGCAATCCGGTGCTCGGCCCGCTCGCACTCGGGCCGGTTCCCGCACCGCAGGCCGAATCCGCCGAGTGCGCGGATCTGCTCGCGGCACTGCCCGAGAAGCTCGGGGACTACACGCGCGCCGAGCTGGTCGAGCCCGTTCCGGCCGGTACCGCGGCCTGGCAGATCGCCGATGCGGAACCGGTGGTGCTGCGGTGCGGTCTGGATCGTCCCGCCGAGTTCGATGCGGCGGCGGCGCTGCAGGTCGTCGACGGCGTGCAGTGGTTCGAGGTGTCGGGCGAAGCCGAAGGCATCGCCGCGAGCACGTGGTTCGCGGTGGACCGGCCCGTCTACGTCGCGTTGACGGTGCCGAACGGGTCCGGACCGTCCCCCTTGCAGGAAGTGTCGGCCGCGCTCACCGAGTCGCTGCCGCCGCAGCAGATCGACCCCGCGCCGGTGGGTGGAAACTGATCCACCGACCGGCGCGGTAGCCGATCACGGAAGCATGGACCCGGTTTCCTCGAACCGCTGATGGAACGACAGCGCCTCACCGAGAAGGTGCGGGGTGTGGCCGCCGACGACGGCCTCGGCCCGCGCGACATAGTCGTGCAGCGCGTCCCGGTAGTCGGGGTGCGCGCAGTTGTCGATGACGACGCGGGCGCGACGCCGCGGAGACAGCCCGCGCAGATCGGCCAGGCCCTGCTCGGTGACCAGCACCTGGGTGTCGTGCTCGGTGTGGTCGACGTGCGGCACCATCGGCACGATCGAGGAGATGCTGCCGCCCTTGGCGGTCGAGGGGCTCAGGAACATCGACAGGTAACCGTTGCGCGCGAAGTCGCCGGACCCACCGATACCGTTCATGATCTTGGTGCCCATGACGTGGGTGGAGTTCACGTTGCCGTAGATGTCGGCCTCGAGCATGCCGTTCATCGCGATGATGCCCAGGCGCCGCACCACCTCCGGGTGGTTACTGATCTCCTGGGGCCGCAGCAGGATGTGCTCGCGGTAGAAGTCGATGTTGGAGACCAGTTCGTCGATGCCGGCCTCGCTCAGCGCGAGGGAGGTCGCCGACGCGAACCGCACGGTGCCGTGCTTGATCAGGTGCAGCATGCCGTCCTGGATGACCTCCGAATAGCAGGTCAATCCCTTGTGCGGGCCTGCGTCGAGACCCTGGAGCACCGCGTTGGCGACATTGCCGACGCCGGACTGCAGCGGCAGCAACGTGTCGGCGGGCAGACGGCCACGGCTGATCTCGTGCTCGAAGAAGTCCAGCACGTGCGCGGCGATCGCCTGGCTGACGGCGTCCGGCGGGGTCAGCGGGCTGGCGCTGTCGCGGGCGTGGGTTTCGACGACGGCGATGACCTTCTCCGGGTCCACCCGGAAGGTGGGCTGACCGATGCGGTCCTCGACGCCGGTGAGCATGATGGGCTTGCGATGCGGGGGCAACGCGGTGCCGTAGTACACGTCGTGGATCCCGTTCATCGCGGCCGGCACCCAGGAGTTGACCTCGAGGATGACCTTCTCCGCGACGTCGAGCCAGGTCTTGTTGTTGCCGATCGACGCGGACGGGATCAGCTCGCCGTCCGCGGTGATGCCGGAGACCTCGACGACGGCGACGTCGACGTGCCCGTAGTACCCCTCCCAGACCTGCTGGGCGACGTGGGACAGGTGGATGTCGACGTAATCCATGCCACCGCAATTGATGGACCGGCGAGCAGAGGGCTCGGCCTGATAGGGCATGCGCAACGAGATGCCGTCGACCTCGGCGAGCATCCGCTCGGTCTCGGCGGACACCGATGCTCCGGTGAGCAGGTTGACTGCGAAGTCCGCGCCGGTGGCACGGGAGCGGCGGATCCGGTCGGCGAGCGCCGGGGTCACCGCCTTGGGAGTACCCGCGCTCGCGAAACCGCTGATTGCGACGGTGTCGCCGGCGTGGATGTGCTGCACTGCCTCCTCGGCGGAAACGATCTTGTTCCGAAACGCGGAGTGGTGAATTCGGTTCGACTCCGACGTGACATCGGAAAGGAGGTGGTGCCCGTTCATGCGCCCAGATTAGCCGCCGCAGGGAAATGCCCGTCACATTCTTCCGGCCCGAGGGACCCACACCACTCGCCTGCCGCACAGCCCGGACAAGACTACCCGATCGGCGTAAAGTACTGCTGCGCAACATCTTCTACAGTTGCGGCACTGAGTGCCATCGTGGCGACCAGCAGGTCTGTTACCGGAACCGCGCTCGTAGGATCGTTGCGCGCTCGTCGCATGGTTGTGACCGTTCACCGCGCCGGGCTGTGCATTCGACGCGACACCGACCCACTGGCACCGGGAGCCACCGACCGGCGTCCCCGTGTCACCCCGTTCCGGCACGATGGTCGGCATGAGTATCGCGACGACGAATCTGCGTGACGAAGCCGAACGACTCCTGCGAGAACTGGCCGGCCCGCACGCGCGCCTGCGCGAGGACCAGTGGACGGCGATCGAGGCGCTCGTGGTGCGGCGGCGCCGCGCGCTCGTGGTGCAGCGCACCGGGTGGGGCAAGTCCGCGGTGTACTTCATTTCCGCAAAGCTGCTGCGCGCGCACGGGCACGGTCCGACCGTGATCGTCTCGCCGTTGCTCGCCCTCATGCGCAACCAGGTCGAGTCCGCCGAACGCGCCGGGGTGCGGGCGGCAACGATCAACTCCGGCAACGTCACCGAGTGGGACGAGATCCACGAACGCATCGCTTCCGGTGAGATCGACGTCCTGCTGGTCAGCCCGGAACGGTTGAACAACCCGGACTTTCGCGATCAGGTACTGCCGGCCCTGGCCCGCGATGCCGGTCTCGTCGTCGTCGACGAGGCGCACTGCGTATCCGATTGGGGTCACGACTTCCGCCCGGACTACCGGCGGATCCGCACGCTCGTCGCCGAACTCGGCGAGGGCATCCCCGTGCTGGCGACGACCGCGACCGCGAACGACCGGGTCGTGGCCGACGTGGCCGCCCAGCTGGGCGTCGGCGAGGGCACGGGGGAAACGCTGGTGCTGCGCGGCGGCCTGGACCGCCCCTCGCTGCACCTGTCGGTCGTCCGGATCGACGAACCCGCGCGCCGCGCGGCGTGGCTGACCCAGCATCTGGGTGAGCTGCCCGGCTCGGGCATCGTCTACACGCTGACCGTGTCGGCGGCGCAGGATCTGGCGGCATTGCTCGCCGAGCGGGGTTACGCGGTCGCCGCGTACACCGGTCAGACGGACACCGCCGAACGCGAGCAACTCGAGGCGGATCTGCTGAACAACCGTGTCAAGGCGCTGGTGGCGACGTCGGCGCTGGGGATGGGCTTCGACAAACCGGACCTGGGGTTCGTGGTGCATCTCGGGGCACCGTCCTCCCCCATCTCCTACTACCAGCAGGTCGGCCGCGCGGGCCGCTCCACCGACCGCGCCGAGGTCGTTCTCCTGCCCGGACGTGAGGATCAGCAGATCTGGAAGTGGTTCGCGTCGGTCGCGTTCCCCGACGAGGCGCTGGTGCGCCGGGTCGTCGAGGTGCTCGACACCGACCGTCCGCAGTCGACGCCGGCGATCGAGCCGCTGGTGGATCTGAACCGGTCACGGCTCGAGATGGTGCTCAAGGTGCTCGACGTCGACGGTGCGGTGCGCCGCGTCAAGGGCGGTTGGGTCGCGACCGGGCAGCCGTGGCACTACGACGCACCGCGCTACGCCCGGCTCGAGGAAGCCCGCGCCACCGAGCAGGCCGCGATGCTCGAATACGAACGCACCACCGAGTGCCGGATGCTGTTCCTCCGCCGGCAGCTCGACGATCCGGAGCTCACGGCCACCGCCGATGGCTGCGGCCGGTGCGACAACTGCTGCGGCCCGCGCTGGAGCACCGACGTGGACGAGGCAGGTGTCGCGCAGACAGTGGCGCGCCTGGACCGGCCGGGTGTCGATCTCGCGCCGCGCAAGCAGTGGCCGACGGGCATGGCGAAACTGGGGGTGTCACTGTCCGGGCGGATCACCGACGGACCCGAACCCGGCCGGGTGCTGGGCCGGCTGTCCGATCTGGGGTGGGGGCCGCGACTGCGCGCGCTGCTGGACGGCCCGGACGCCCCGGCCCCGGACGAGCTCATGCGGGCCGCGATCTCGGTGCTCGCCGCGTGGGACTGGGCGCAGCGCCCGGTCGCGGTGATGGCGGTGGAGTCGGAGTCCCATCCGCTGCTCGTCGGGTCGCTGTCCGCGGGCCTGGCCCGAGTCGGCCGCCTGCGCGATCTGGGCACGTTGCGGTCCCGTCCGGGGCGGCCGCCGGTGACGGCGGCGAACTCGGCCTATCGCATCGCCGCGCTCGTCGACGCGTGGATCCCGCCGGACCTCACGGATGTGCACGGTCCGGTACTGCTGGTCGACGCCGTGACCGACACGGGGTGGACGCTGACGATGGCGGCGCGGACGCTGCGTGCGGCGGGCGCCGAAGCGGTGCTCCCGTTCGCGCTGGCGAGCCCGAAGTAATCGGCGGGGCCGCATCGATCGCTACACGATGTGGCCCATCTCACTCGGGTGCTCTTACCTGCGTATAACCGGGGGTTCCGAAGATCGATTTCCGCGACGCGCGTGATTTCGGCACACGTGGTTGTTACGTTGCCATTACTTATGACGCCCGTTACGGAGAGAAGTACCCCGACCCTCGCGCCGGCCGAATCGAGCTTGCGAACGCCGGCCGAATTGCAGTTCAGGACACCTCGTATCGCAGACGGAATTCGGATCTGGGAGATCGCTCGCGATTCCCGGGTGCTCGATGTCAATTCCTCGTATGCATATGTGCTGTGGTGCCGTGACTACGCCGCGACGTCGATCGTTGCGACCGACGAGTTCGACCGGCCGGTCGGGTTCGTCACCGGCTACCGCCGCCCCGAGGCCCCCGGCACGTTGTTCGTGTGGCAGGTCGCCGTCGACGAAGATCAGCGGGGACGCGGCGTGGCGGCCCGGATGCTGCACACGCTCCTGGACCGGCTCCGCCACTGCGGCGTGACTCGCCTGGAGACCACCATCAGTCCGGACAACTCGGCCTCGATCGCGTTGTTCACGGCCGTCGCCCAGCAACGCGGCACCCAAATCACGCGCACCGATCTGTTCGCAGCGGACGATTTCCCCGATTCCCACCTGCCCGAAGATCTCTACACAATCGGCGACTGAAATTTTCGGTCCCGATCACAATTCAAAACAGGAGGAGCACGCAGAAATGACCATCCTGGAACAGCGTGAAATTTCTCGGACCGACATTTTCGAGAATCTCGAATCCGAGGTACGCAGCTACAGTCGCTCCTGGCCCACGGTTTTCGAAACCGCCTCGGGCTCGTGGCTGCGCGACGAGAACGGCAAGGACTACCTCGACTTCTTCGCCGGCGCCGGCGCCCTGAACTACGGGCACAACAACCCGGTGCTCAAGACCGCGCTCGTGGACTACATCATGAACGACGGCATCACCCACAGCCTGGACATGCACACCGTGGCCAAGCGGGAACTGCTCGAATCGTTCGAACGCACCATCCTCGAACCGCGCGGACTGGACTACAAGGTGCAGTTCCCCGGCCCGACCGGAACCAACACCGTCGAGGCCGCACTGAAACTGGCCCGCAAGGTGACCGGCCGAGAGTCGATCGTCAACTTCACCAACGCTTTTCACGGTATGACGCTGGGTTCGCTGTCGGTGACCGGCAATTCCATGAAGCGCGCCGGCGCGGGTGTGCCGCTCGTGCACGCGACCCCGATGCCGTTCGACGGCTACTTCGACGGCGCCACCGAGGACTTCCACTGGTTCTCGCGCGTCCTCGACGATTCGGGCAGCGGCCTGAACCGGCCGGCCGCGGTGATCGTGGAGACCGTGCAGGGCGAGGGCGGCGTGAACGTCGCGCGCCCCGAGTGGCTGCGCGCCCTGGCCGATCTGTGCACCGAACGCGGCATCCTGCTCATCGTCGACGACGTGCAGATGGGCTGCGGCCGCACCGGACCGTTCTTCTCCTTCGAGGCCGCGGGCATCACGCCGGACATCGTGACCCTGTCGAAGTCGATCGGCGGCTACGGGCTTCCGCTGGCGCTGACCCTGTTCAAGCGCGAACTGGACGTGTGGGGCCCGGGCGAGCACAACGGCACGTTCCGCGGCAACAACCCCGCGTTCGTGACCGCGCGGGCCGCCCTCGACCACTACTGGTCCGACGATCGCCTCGAACGCGACACCCTGCGGAAGGGGGAACGGATCCGCCAGACGTTCATGAACCTGGCGACGATGTTCGACGGCGTGTCGACCCGCGGTCGCGGCCTGGTCCAGGGTCTGGTGTTCGACGATCCGAGCGACGCGCAGAAGGTGTGCGCGTTCGCGTTCGAGGAGGGTCTGCTCGCGGAGACCGCGGGACCGTCCGACGAGGTCGTCAAGCTGCTGCCGCCGCTGACCGTCACCGAGGACGAGCTCGAGTACGGGCTCAACATCATCGCCGAGGCCACCGCGAAGGTCTGCGCCTGATCCGCACCCGCAGCCTGTCGGCGAAAGTCTTTACAGCAGAGGATTTTTCATGATCGTACGCACCACCGACGAAATCACCGGCACCGACCGCGATGTCGAGGCCGAGAACGGGAACTGGCGCAGCAAGCGCATCGTGCTCGGCGGCGACCGCGTCGGATTCTCGTTCCACGAGACCACCATCCAGGCCGGCACCGTCAACGAGTTCCACTACGCGAACCACGTCGAGGCGGTGTGGCTCGTCGAGGGCACCGGCACCCTCACCGACCTCGAGACCGGCACCGTCTACCCGCTGGCGCCGGGCACGATGTACCTGCTGAACGGCCACGAGCGGCATCGCGTCGAACCGGACACCCGGATGCGGATGCTGTGCGTGTTCAATCCGCCGGTGACCGGCCGTGAGGTTCACGACGAGAACGGCGTCTACCCGCTCGTCGAGGTCGTCTGAGCACAGCACACGAGATGCCCCGGGGCGGGCGCGCGAATAGAGTCGGAACCATGACCTTCACGCGTCCGCCCCGTATCGCTGTCGGTCCCGCCCCGGACGTGTCGTTCGAGGAGGCGATAGTGCGCGGCGGCGGCGTGCCGTGCCGGCTCGACGAGCAACCCGACGCGCTGGTGTGGACCGGTGGACCCGCCGAGTTCCCGGCGTCGTTACCCGAGTCGGTGCGCTGGGTGCAGTTGCCCGCCGCAGGGGTCGAGCAGTGGCTCGAGAGCGGCACCGTGAAGGCGCATCCGCAGCTGACCTGGACCTCCGCGGCCGGGGCCTTCGCCGCCACGGTCGCCGAGCACGCCCTGGCGCTGCTCCTCGCCGGAGTGCGGGCACTGCCCGCCCACCTGGCCGCGTCGTCGTGGACGCCGACGGAGTTCTACCCGCATCTCGGCACACTGCGCGGTGCGACCGTCGGCATCGTCGGCGCCGGCGGTATCGGCCGGGCGCTGATCCCGATGCTGGCCGGCATCGGCGCACATTCGCTCGCGGTGACCCGCAGCGGCCGTCCGGTCCCCGGCGCCACCGAGACGCTCCCGGTCGAACGGATCGACGAACTCTGGCCCGCTGCAGACCATTTCGTGATCGCCGCCCCCGCGACCGCGAAGACCGTGCGGCTGGTCGGTGCCCGCCAGTTCGCGGCGATGAAGCCGACGGCGTGGGTCGTCAACGTCGCCCGCGGATCGCTCGTCGACACCGACGCGCTCGTCGACGCCCTCTCCACCGGAACGATCGCCGGTGCCGGTCTCGACGTCACCGATCCCGAACCCCTCCCCGACGGTCATCCCCTGTGGTCGCTGCCGAACGCGATCATCACTCCGCACGATTCGAACCCACCCGCGCTGCGGGTGCCCGCCTTCCTCGAACACGTCGTCGAGAACGTCACCCGCTTCGCCTCCGGCGCCGAACTCGTCGCGGTCGTCGACACCAGCGCGGGCTACTGATCCGGCTCTTCGAGACCGGACGCTTCGTCCCGGTCCGCCCACTCGAGCAGCGGATCGAGCGCGAACACCGCGTCGTCGATCCCGGCGTGCAGATCGCCCAGTTCCGCGAACCGGTCCGGCACCGTCCGCATCGTGAGGTCGCGGGGGTCGACGTCGTCGATCTCGTCCCACCGCACCGGCGTCGACACGGTCGCTTCCGGGACCCCGCGCACCGAATAGGCCGCGGCGATCGTGTGGTCGCGCGCGTTCTGGTTGTAGTCGACGAACAGCTTCGTCGGATCCCGGTCCTTGCGCCACCAGGTGGTGGTGACGTCCTTCGGAGTCCGCCGCTCGATCTCCCGCGCGAACGCGAGCGCGGCCCGGCGCACGTCACCGAACTCCCACCGCGGTTCGATCCGCACGTATACGTGCAGACCCTGACCGCCCGACGCCTTCGGCCACCCGGTCGCGCCCAGTTCGTCGAGCACCTCGTGCACGACACCGGCGACGCGCCGCACGGTATCGAAGTCGCACTGCGGCATCGGATCCAGATCGATGCGCCACTCGTCGGGGCGCTCGACGTCCGCGCGCCGGGAGTTCCACGGGTGGAACTCGACCGTCGACATCTGCACCGCCCACACCACGTCCGCGAGGTGGGTGACGCACAGTTCGTCGGCGTAGCGGTCGTAGCGCGGGAAGTGGACCTGCACGGTCTGCACCCAGTCCGGGGCGCCGCGCGGCAGGCGCTTCTGGTGCACCTTGTCGCCGTCGAGCCCGTCCGGGAAGCGGTGCAGCATGCACGGCCGCTCCCGCAGTGCCCGCACGATGCCGTCGCCGACCGCCAGGTAGTACTGCGCCAGGTCCAGTTTCGTCGCGCCCGTCTTCGGGAAGTACACCCGGTCCGGATGCGTCAGGCGCACGGTCCGGTCGCCGACGACCAGTTCGACGGCGTCGGACGACTTGCCTGTCGGTGCCATCGGTCCATTGTGTTCACTGCCGGCGGCGCGCGGGACGGAACGCGCGGATCGGTCGCGCTACCGTGGACGACGTGATCGACGAACTGCACTCGCTGCTGGCCGGGCGTCGGGTCGCGGTTCTCACCGGCGCCGGGCTCAGCACCGATTCCGGCATCCCGGACTACCGGAGCCCGACCTCGCCCCCGCGCAACCCGATGACCTTCCAGCAGTTCGTCGGCGATCCGGTGTTCCGCCGCCGCTACTGGGCGCGCAATCACATCGGCTGGCGTCACATGGACGCCGCCCGCCCCAACGACGGGCATCGCGCACTCGCCGCACTGGAGCGTCGCGGCACGGTGCTCGGGGTGATCACCCAGAACGTGGACCTGCTGCACACCAAGGCCGGCAGCCGCCGCGTGGTGGACCTGCACGGCACCTACGCGCAGGTGCGCTGCCTCGCCTGCGACCATCGCATCTCGCGGTTCACGCTCTCCGAACTCCTGACCGCCGCCAATCCCGGTTTCCTCGAACACGTCCGCGCGACGACGGGTTCGGAGGTCGCACCGGATGCGGATGCGGTGGTCGAGAACACCGACGACTTCCGGGTCGTGGACTGCGTGCGGTGCGGTGGGATGCTCAAACCCGACATCGTGTATTTCGGTGAGTTCGTCCCCCGCGACCGCGTCGAGCGGGCGTACGCGCTCGTCGACGAGGCCGACGCGCTGCTCGTGGCGGGCAGTTCGCTGACGGTGCAGTCCGGGCTGCGGTTCGTGCGGAAGGCCGCCGCGGACGGTAAGCCGGTCGCGATCGTCAATCGCGGCCGCACCCGCGGCGATCGCTTCGCGGACGTCCGGGTCGACGCGGGCTGCTCGGAAACCCTCGCCGCCCTGGTCGCAGCTCCGCTGCAGGCGGCGTCCTGAATCTAGAGGCGGGCGAGGTCGTCGGCGTGCACGACGGGCCGCTGCAGATCCGGCGGCAGGTTCTGCGTCGAGAAACCGATCATGAAGTCCAGTTCGCTTGCGTCGTAGGCGACGACGCCGCGCGCCACCGTCCGTCCGTCCGGCCCGACCAGCCCGACGACGTCCCCGGCGTGGAACGTTCCGCCGATGCCGGTGACGCCGGCGGCCAGCAGCGAACGCCGCCGCTCG
>NZ_JBMBTE010000124.1:0-14229 GCF_048897285.1 Rhodococcus sp. O3 | reverse complement strand
CCGAGCCAGGCCGCGTTGGCGGTCTCGACGAGACGGCGCGGATGGAACGGCAGTGCCTGCGGGGGAGGAGTGACATCGACGGGCCAGCGCACGGGATGGTCACCGGCCCAGAACGGCCGTTCCCACACGAACGGCACGCCGTGATCCTCGAAGATGTCGACGGTCGTCGCGCTGAACGCGCGTCGCAGTTCCCCGTGGTGCCACTGCGCGAACGCCCCCAACGCCCGCGGCGGATCCGACCGGATCAGGTAGGTGTGCTCGGAACCCAGTGTGTGCGTCCAGGTTTCGGGTGTCTCCGACGGCTGCTGCGGCAGGTCGGGACTGCACACCACCGTGACACCCGGATAGCTGCCCACGTACACCCGGTCCCGCTCGGTGCACGCAGCAGCCTCCACGAGCGGAACCCGTTCCAGCGGAACCGAATTCAGATCCGGATAGAGTCGTCCCACGAGCGCATGCGCGGAATCGCGATCCGGGCGGGCGGAGCGCAGCACCGCGGCCGGCTCGGGGGCGTCGACGTACCAGAGGGTCGAGACGGACGCCGCCATACGGAGGTTCCTCAGGCGCGTCCGTTGCTGCGCACGCCGAGGAGCACGTCGTCCCAGGACGGCAGCGCGGGCTTGCCGCGCTTGTCCTTGCCCGGCGTGTGCTGCGGTGCCAGCTTGGGTTGCGGATCGTCCTCGGAAACGGATTCGGCTTCGACGTCCTCGGGAGCGTCGACGGCCGGGGCCTCGGCCTCCGCGGTGGCCTCCTGCTCGGCCGGTTCCGGCTCCGCTCGGTCCAGGGTGATCGGCTCCGCGGCGGCCGGCACCCGCTCGCCCACCGTGTCGGTGTCGAGGGTGTCGTCGACGTCCCGAGCCGAGTACACCGGCGTCAGATACCGCAGTGGCCGCGCGCAGTCCGGATCGACGAGGTCGTTCGCGATGTCGTCGAGCGCGACGATCGTGCCGCCGTGTGCGTCGGGCTGATACCGCCAGTGCGCACTGTTGGTGGACCGCCCCGCGTTCCACTGCAGCTGCGCGACCCAGTGGCCGTCGTCGTCGCGCCACGCGTCCCAGGTCGCGGCGTCGATGTTGTGTCCGCGGGTGCGGAATGCCTGCGTGACGATCTCGAGGAGGGTTTCGACCGCGGGGCCGTCCGGCCGGACCGGGTGACCTTGCTGCGCCATCTCCGCGGCCCGGGACCGCTCGAGCAGCACCGGGTAGGCGAAACGCTCGACCTTCGCCATCGGAATGCCGGCTTCCTCGGCGACCTGCTCCACGGACGCGCCGCTGCGGATCCGGGCCTGGATCTCGCGGGGGCGGAGCTGGCTGTTGGTCTCGATCTGGAGCTGGCCGAGACGCGCGAGGTCGCCACGGGCGGCGGCACGCAGGGTGTCGTCGACGGGGATGCGGAACTTGTCGCCGGTCGCGGGATCCGCGAGCACGACGTGGGAACCGTCGGGCTCGAGGCCGACCACTCGAAGCTCTCGCACCATGACCTCCTCGCGCCGGTTCGCGACTGACCCGCCCGACTGTAACGGAACGGTGGGGGCGGGGAGGTCAGGACACGCCGCGCCACGCCCGGCGGGTTGTCGTGCAACCTTGCCCGGGACGCGTTATGGTGCTGGGTTCACCCGAAGTCTCGACCAGGAGTCGAGAGTTTCACCCGGGCCGGAAACAGCGGAGGACCGGACCCAGCGGGCCCGGTCCTCCACCGTCACGTGAAACTCAGAGCTGGCCGACGACCCAGTCGATGCACTTGGTGAGCTGGGTGACGTCCTCGGGATCGATCGCCGGGAACATGCCGATGCGCAGCTGGTTGCGGCCCAGCTTGCGGTACGGCTCGGTGTCGACGATGCCGTTGGCGCGCAGGATCTTCGCGACCGCCGCGGCATCCACCGAATCGACGAAGTCGACGGTGCCGACGACCTGCGAGCGGTAGGCGGGATCGGCGACGAACGGCGTCGCGTACTCCGAAGCCTCGGCCCACTCGTACAGGCGCGACGACGAATCCTTGGTGCGCGCGGTGGTCCACTCCAGGCCGCCGTTGTTGTTCATCCACTCGATCTGGTCGGCGAACATCAGCAGCGTCGCGAGCGCCGGGGTGTTGTACGTCTGGTCCTTGACCGAGTTGTCGATCGCGATCGGCAGCGACAGGAACTCGGGCGTGAAGCGGCCCGACTCCTTGATCTCGGCGACGCGCTCGAGCGCGGCCGGGCTCATCAGCGCCACCCACAGGCCACCGTCCGCCGCGAAGCACTTCTGCGGCGCGAAGTAGTAGGCGTCGACGTCGGCGATGTTCACCGGCAGACCACCGGCACCCGACGTCGCGTCGATCGCGATGAGAGCCTTCTCCGAAGCCGCCGGGCGGGAAACCGGGACCGCGACACCGGTCGAGGTCTCGTTGTGCGCCCAGCCGATCAGGTCGACGTCGGAGTCGGCGACGATCTCCGGAGCCGAACCCGGCTCGGCCGACACGACGACCGGATCGCCGATGAACGGGTTCTTCTTCGCCACCGACGCGAACTTCGACGAGAACTCGCCGTACGTGAAGTGCTGCGAACGCTCGCGGATCAGACTGAACGCGGCGGCGTCCCAGAACGCGGTCGACCCGCCGTTACCGAGGACGACCTCGTAGCCCTCGGGCAGCGAGAACAGGTCGCGCAGGCCGCCGCGCACCCGCGCGACGACGTCCTTGACCGGCTTCTGGCGGTGGCTGGTACCGAACACCGAGGCGCCGACGTCGACCAGCGACTGCAGCTGTTCGGGGCGAACCTTGGAGGGGCCACAGCCGAAGCGGCCGTCTGCGGGCTTGAGGTCGGCAGGAATGATCGGTGAAGCGTCAGCCATCGGAATGCGTGTCCTAAGCGTCGAGGGACAGGTGCACAGGTAGTCTAGACCGCCCATGTCACCGGCCCCGCGCCCCTCCGATTCGCCCGGAGACTGCCGGGTCAGCTGTGTGCGATGGTGTCCCAGCCTTCGACGCTCTCGGGGGAGCGCGGATCGGGTCCGGTGTAGATCGCGGCGGGACGCACGAGCTTGCCGAGTCGCTTCTGTTCGAGGATGTGCGCGCACCAGCCGGCGGTCCGGCCGCAGGTGAACATCGCGGGCATCATCGCGGCCGGAACCTCGGCGAAGTCGAGGATCACCGCGGCCCAGAACTCGACGTTGGTTTCGATGGCCCGGTCGGGGCGGCGTTCGCGCAGCTCGGCGAGCGCGGCCTGCTCGAGCGCGGCGGCGACCTCGAAGCGCGGGGCGTTCAGGCGCTGGGCGGTGTTGCGCAGCACCCGGGCCCGCGGGTCCTCGGCGCGGTAGACGCGGTGCCCGAAGCCCATGAGCTTTTCCTTGCGGTCGAGGATGCCCTTGACCAGCGCGCGAGCGTCGCCGGTGCGTTCGGTTTCCTCGATCATCGGCAGCACCCGGGCGGGGGCGCCGCCGTGCAGCGGTCCGGACATCGCGCCGACCGCGCCGGACAGGGCCGCGGCGGCGTCGGCGCCGGTGGAGGCGATGACGCGGGCGGTGAACGTGGAGGCGTTCATGCCGTGCTCGGCGGCGGAGACCCAATAGGCGTCGATGGCGGCGGTGTGCGCCGGGTCCGGCTCGCCCTTCCAGCGGACCATGAAGCGTTCGGTGACGGTCTTGGCCTCGTCGATGCGCTTCTGCGGTACCGCGGGCTGGTAGATGCCGCGGGCGGACTGGGCGACGTAGGACAGGGCCATCACGGCGGCGCGGGCGAGGTTGTCGCGGGCGGTGTCGTCGTCGATGTCGAGCAGCGGCCGGAATCCCCAGATGGGGGCGAGCATGGCCAGGCCGGCCTGGACGTCGACGCGGACGTCGCCGGTGTGGATGGGGAGGGGGAACGGTTCGGCCGGGTGCAGGCCGCGGCCGAACTTGCCGTCGACGAGCAGTGCCCAGACGTCTCCGAAGGTGACGCCGCGCTCGACGAGGTCCTCGATGTCGACACCGCGGTATCGCAGTGCACCGCCGTCCTTGTCGGGTTCGGCGATGTCGCTGGTGAAGGCAACGACGCCTTCGAGGCCGGCAACGAAATCCTCGGGTACTGACGCGCGCGATGCCACGGTGGACTCTCCTTGTTTTCGTGCGGCCCGGTCCGGGTCGCACTGCTTGTGAGGCGAGGCGCCGGAATGTGATGGGCACCCCACCGATGTCGTCGAACAAGACTGTAGACCTCCCCGCTGCAGGTCGGCCCCGCAGTCTCCGGAGTAGCGTTTTCGCCCGTGCCGTCAGATCCGCAGAACCGACCCCGGCGTTCCGGGGAACTCGCCGCGATGCGCGTCGACTACGCGAATGCCGGCCCCGCAGGGGCCGCGTCCGTCGACGCCGACCTCGAACCCGAAGACCTCGCCGGCGGCTGGCTGCCGCTGCTTCGGCGGTGGCTCGCCGACGCGATCGCCGCCGAGGTACCGGAACCGAACGCCATGGTGCTCGGCACGGTCGACGAGGACGGCCGCCCGGTGACTCGCACCGTGCTGTGCAAGGACATCGACGCGGACGGCGTCACCTTCTTCACCAACTACGAGTCGAACAAGGGCCGTCAGCTCGCGGCGCGGCCGTACGCGTCCGCGACGTTCGCGTGGCTTCCCGTGCACCGGCAGGTCACCGTGCGGGGGCCGGTCACGCGAGTGTCGGCGGAGGAGACCGCCGAGTACTGGCACACCCGGCCGCGTGGCTCGCGGCTCGGCGCGTGGGCGTCGCGGCAGTCGCAGCCGATCGAGTCCCGGGCCGCGCTCGAGCAGGCCATGATCGAGGTCGGGGAACGCTACGGCGTCGACGAGGACATCCCGGTCCCGCCGTTCTGGGGTGGTCTGCGGATCGTCCCCGAGTCCGTCGAGTTCTGGCAGGGCCGTCCCAACCGGCTCCACAACCGGGTCCTCACCCGGCTCGTCGACGGGCAGTGGTCGACCGTTCGGCTCCAACCGTGAAGGGTCTGCTCGCCGACACCACCCCGCTGCGCGACCCCGCCTACCGGCGCCTGTGGTCGGCGGGGGTCGTCACCACGATCGGTGCCCAACTCGGTGTCGTCGCGGTGCCGCAGCAGATCTACGAGATCACCCGCAGTTCCGCGTACGTCGGCCTGACCGGTGTGTTCGGGCTGGTTCCGCTGGTGGTGTTCGGTTTGTGGGGCGGGGCGCTGGCCGATGTGATGGACCGGCGACGGCTGCTCACCATCACCACGACCGGTCTCGGCGTCACGGCGCTGCTGCTGTGGGCGCAGGCCGCCGCGGGACTGAACAACGTGTGGGTGCTGCTCGGGCTGTTCGCGGTGCAGCAGGCGTTCTTCGCCGTCAACCAGCCGACCAGGTCCGCGATCATCCCGCGGCTGCTGCCGCCGGGACAGATCGCGGCCGCGACCTCGCTGAACATGACGGTGATGCAGTTCGGGGCGATCGCCGGTCCGCTGCTCGCCGGGGTGCTCATCCCGGTACTGGGGCTGTCCGCGCTGTATCTGCTCGACGCCGTCGCGCTGCTCGCCACGCTGTGGGCGGTGGTGCGGCTGCCGGCGATCCCGCCGCTCGGGGAGACCACGAAGGCCGGGCTGCGCGCGGTGTTCGACGGGTTCCGGTACCTGTCGTCGCAGAAGATCCTGCTCGCCTCGTTCGTCGTCGACATCGTCGCGATGGTTTTCGGCATGGCTCGTGCCCTGTTCCCGCAGATCGCGCACGAGTCGTTCGGCGATCCGGTGTCCGGCGGATTCGCTCTCGGTCTGCTGTTCGCGGCGATGTCCGTCGGTGCGGTGCTCGGCGGCGTGTTCTCCGGCTGGCTGCCGCGGGTGCGCCGGCAAGGGCTCGCGGTGATCGTGTGCATCGCACTCTGGGGTGTCGCGATGATCGGTTTCGGTGTCACCGTCGCGTTCGCCGAGCCCGGTGACAGTCCCGTGCTGCTCTGGATCGCGTTGGCGTTCCTGGCATTCGGCGGTGCCGTCGACATGGTGTCGGCGGCCTTTCGCTCGACGATGCTCCAGACCGTCGCGACCGACGAGATGCGTGGCCGGCTGCAGGGTGTGTTCATCGTGGTCGTCGCCGGGGGACCGCGCATCGGCGACGTCGCACACGGTGTCGCCGCGGCGGCGGTCGGCACCGCGGTCGCGGCTGCCGGCGGCGGGGTGCTCGTCGTGATCGGCACCGCGCTGTGTGTGCTCGCGTTCCCCGCGTTCGTGCGGTTCCGGGTCGCGAAAGGCGTCGTGAGGGCGTCGTAGGCGCCGGTGTCCACTTCTGGCGGTCCCGACCGCCACAACGACACACGGGTGCGGAGGCGCCGATTCGGTGGTGTGGATCGTCGCGGCCGTGGAAACTGTGGGGCATGTCCGATCCGAGGGATTTCGGTATCCAGGGGAACGGGTACCGGGCTGTGGTGTCCAGTGCAGGCGGTGCGCTGCGTCTGCTCGAACACGAGGCGCCCGACGGCGCCTACGCGCTCACCGAGAGCTGGCCGGCCGGGGAGCGTCCACCGCTGTACTGCGGTGTCGTGCTCGCCCCGTGGCCGGGCCGGGTCCGCGACGGCCACTTCTTCTTCGACGGCATCGAACACCAGCTCGCCGTGACCGATCCGGAGCACGGCACGGCGCTGCACGGGTTCGCGTGGGCGAGCTATTGGGAATTGTTGTCGCACAGCGAGAATCAGGTCGTGCAGGCCCTCGAGGTCGGATTGCACAAGGGCTGGCCGTACCAGTTGCGGCTCACCGTCACCCACGAACTGGGGCCGGCCGGGCTGACGGTCACCCACACCACGACCAACATCGGCGGCTATCACGCGCCCTTCGGCCTGGGGGCGCATCCGTATCTGCGGGCCGGCGACTCCGACCTCGACGACTGCACGCTGCAGATCGCCGCCGGCACGCGGTTGCCCGTCGACCCGGAGCGGTCCCTGCCGAACGCGTACTCGCAGCCCGTCGCCGACAGCGACTACGACTTCACCTCTCCGCGGTCGCTGCGCGGCGTCACGCTCGACGCCCCGTTCAGCGCGCTCGACGAGGACGTCGACGGACGGGTCCGGCACGACCTGCTCGGCCCGGACGGTCGCGGCGTGCGGTTGTGGACCGGCCCGGGCTTCGGGTGGGTGCACGCGTCGATCACCGACGACTATCCGGGCCGCGGACGGGCCCTCGCGCTCGCGCCGGCGACGTGCCCGCCGGACGCGTTCAATCTGGGCATCGACATCGTCGTGTTGCAGCCCGGCGAAACGTGGACGGGGCAGTGGGGGCTGAGCGCCCTGGTGTGAGTGCGGCTGAGCGCCCTGGTGTGACCGTTGTACCTGTCCTGCGAACATCGGCCGGACACGCCGGGGGTGCCTCACCGCGCGCGATCCGGTATCGTGATATCGATTTGCGTGGAGTGTTGTCGCAGGTGAGCGGCATTCACGTCCGTCGGTGTGCGCCGATCACCGGGCACGACGAGGGTTCGCCTCCGCTATGCACGGGTAGCCGTCCCGGGACTTTCGACCGACCCTCCCTGGGCGCCCGCCCCGGCCAGCGGCTAGGTTCTACGTGAATGTTCGGAAGTTTCTCGTAGGTCTGAGCTTGAGAGGGATCCTTCGTGCCCGCTGAGAATGACACAAACCCCACCCTCAGCTACCCCGGTGGCGAGCACAAAATGTCGATCGCCAAGGCGACGGAAGGCAATGACGGTATCGAGCTGGGCAAGCTCCTTGCTGCAACCGGGTACACCACCCTTGACCCCGGTTTCGTCAACACCGCCTCCACCACCTCGGCGATCACATACATCGACGGTGAGAAGGGCATCCTGCGTTACCGCGGATACCCGATCGAGCAGCTCGCGGAACGGTCGACGTTCATCGAGGTCAGCTACCTGCTGATCTACGGTGAGCTGCCGACCTCGGAGCAGCTCGAGGTCTTCACCGACAAGATCCGCCGGCACACGCTGCTGCACGAGGATCTCAAGCGCTTCTTCGACGGCTTCCCGCGCAACGCGCACCCGATGCCGGTCGTCTCGAGCGCCGTCAACGCCCTGTCGGCGTACTACCAGGACGCCCTCGACCCGGACGACCCGGAGCAGGTCGAGCTGTCGACGATCCGCCTCATGGCGAAGCTTCCGACCATCGCGGCCTACGCCTACAAGAAGTCCGTCGGTCAGCCGTTCCTGTACCCGGACAACTCGCTGTCGCTGGTCGAGAACTTCCTGCGCATGACGTTCGGCTTCCCGGCCGAGCCGTACGAGATCGATCCCGAGATCGCGCAGGCTCTCGACATGCTGCTGATCCTGCACGCCGACCACGAGCAGAACTGCTCCACGTCGACGGTGCGTCTGGTCGGTTCGTCCGACGCCAACCTGTTCACCTCGATCTCCGGTGGCATCAACGCGCTGTGGGGCCCGCTGCACGGCGGCGCCAACCAGGCCGTGCTCGAGATGCTCGACAAGATCAAGGCCTCCGGCGGCGACGTCAACGAGTTCGTCCGCAAGGTCAAGCACAAGGAAGACGGCGTGAAGCTCATGGGCTTCGGTCACCGCGTCTACCGCAACTACGATCCGCGTGCCGCGATCGTGAAGAAGACCGCCGACTCGATCCTCACCAAGCTGGGCGCCGGCGACGAGCTGCTCGAGATCGCCATGAAGCTCGAGGAAGCCGCGCTCACCGACGAGTACTTCATCGAGCGCAAGCTGTACCCGAACGTCGACTTCTACACCGGTCTCATCTACCGGGCGATGGGCTTCCCGGACCGCATGTTCACCGTGCTGTTCGCGCTCGGCCGCCTGCCCGGCTGGATCGCGCACTGGCGTGAGATGCACTCGGATCCGACCCTGAAGATCGGCCGCCCGCGCCAGATCTACACCGGCTACACCGAGCGCGCCTACACCGCCCTCGACGCGCGCTGACGCGCGTCCGAACGCAACCTCGACGAGGAGAACACGCATGAGCAAGCCGGAGATCGAGTTCCAGGACGGTCCCGCACCCACCGAGCTGGTCATCAAGGACCTGACGGTCGGTGACGGTGCCGAGGCCACCCCCGGCGCGAAGGTCGAGGTTCACTACGTCGGTGTCGAGTTCGACACCGGCGAGGAGTTCGATTCGTCGTGGAACCGCGGTGAGTCCATCACGTTCCCGCTGGCCGGTCTGATCGCCGGGTGGCAGGAAGGCATCCCGGGCATGAAGGTCGGCGGCCGTCGTCAGCTGACGATCCCGCCGGAGCTCGCCTACGGCCCGGCCGGTTCCGGCCACCGCCTCTCGGGCAAGACGCTGGTGTTCGTCATCGACCTGCTCGACGTGAAGGTGCCGCCGGCGGTGCCGGTCGTCGAACCGGCCACCGGTCCGGCTCCGACCGAGCTGGTCGTCGAGGACATCACCGTCGGTGACGGTGCCGAGGCGCAGCCCGGCGCGGTCGTGGACGTGCACTACCACGGCGTCGAGTACGACACGAACGACGTGTTCGACTCGTCGTTCAGCCGCGGCGAGTCCGTGAAGTTCCCGCTCGGGCGCCTGATCCCGGGCTGGCAGGAAGGCATCCCCGGCATGAAGGTCGGTGGCCGCCGCAAGCTCACGGTCCCGCCGGAGCTCGCGTACGGTCCCGCCGGTTCCGGGCATCCGCTCGGCGGCAAGACGCTGGTGTTCATCATCGATCTGCTGGGCACCAACTGATATGTAGAGAAGCCTGTCGAGAGGCAATGAGGCGCCTCCGGGGATTGACCCCGGAGGCGTCTCTGCGTTTCGTCGAGGAGTCCTGTGGTGAGCGTGTCGGCAAGCGACGCGCGGTCGGACGGGGGTCCCTCCCGCTTGCGGGGACTTGGCTACGGCAGAACGGTTTTCGGCCGCGTCACTTCCGCATGTCCAGAGGCGAGCGTCGGCAGTCGCTCACCGCTGACGACCAGCACCGACCCGCCAACTCCCGGGCAATCGCGACGTTCGCTGTCACGGGTCGTTTGCGGCGTCCGAGAAACTCCACCCACCACCGCGACCGCATCACCGCCCCGACGTGACAACGCGGCCGGTGATGCCAGGCGGCCTCCACCAACAGCCGACGGGCGTGGGTGTTGCCGGTCTTGGTGATCGACCCCTGCACGCGTGACGAACCGGACGAATGCTCCGAGGGAACCCACCCGACGAAGGATCCGATGTTGTTGCCGGTGAACCGATTCCAGTCCATGTAGGCGAGGACCTGATCGAGTTCGGGGACAGCGTCGGCCCTCGCCTCGACGATCGAGGTGAGGCCGGCCTCCGATGGACCTCCGCGTCGGACAACCGGCGACCGATGAGAGATATGCAGCCTTGTCGATGCCCGTGTCGCCGACAGGGTTCGGGGTTCCTGTGAATAGCGACGAACCTCGAGTAGGTGTCGGGCGGCGGATGAGTGCCGTCGCCGGAGTGGTGATCGTTCAGTCGTGACAGTGGGGATGACATTCGAGATCGACACCGGGGACGTCGTGGATCACGACAAGCACCTTCGAGGTCTCTGCGGTGACCGATCGGATGCGGTGCGGTACCGAGGCGTCGAAGTAGCAGCTGTCACCGCTGCGGAGCAATTCCACGTTGCCGTCGAGATCCAGTTCGATGGCGCCGCTGTGGACGAAGGTGAACTCTTGCCCGGTGTGGTCGCGGTAGTCCCCGAAGTCGAAGTCGGGGACCAGCAGGAACGGGGACATGGTCTTGCCGAGGACTCCCGCGGCGATGGCCCGGTACCGCCCGGCCGATGTCCCGTCGAGATCGGCTGCACGGGTCACCGCGGTGTGCCGGCCGCTGGGTTCGTCGGAGAACAGTTGGCTCACATCGACGCCGAGAGCGCGAGAAATCTTCAGTGCGACGGAGATGGACGGAACATTCAAGCCGCGTTCGACCTTCGACAGGTAACTCTTGGTCAGTCCGGTCTGTTCCGCCACCGCCTCCAGTGTCAGGCCTCGTTGCCTTCGCACCGTGCGCAACAAAGCTGTCACTGCCCCCTCCTCGACGTCGTATCCCTGGCGCGATCGCCCCAGGGCGATGTGCGACCTCTCGAACGTACACCGCGCAGGAACCGCCACACTCACCCGTGACACCATTTTGCCTATATGACATTTTGTGTCCTATTGTTCTTTTGTGTTTCCGAGAGGACACATTCCGATGAGGTCGAAGATGATGCAGAAGATGAGGATGTGAGAGCTGTGGCCAACACCCTGCACGAATCGAAATCGACATTGATGCGGCGCGCCGAGGAGCAGATGGAGAAGAACTTCGGCGACTCGATGTGGTCGACACGAGAGAAGATCGCGCTGACCTGTCGTGCACTGTTCGATGCCGGCCACGATTCGGGCCTGGCCGGACAGATCACCGCCCGTGCGGAAGAACCCGGAACGTACTACACGCAGCGCCTCGGGCTCGGGTTCGACGAGATCACCGCAGGAAACCTACTGCTGGTCGACGAGGATCTCAACGTACTCGAAGGCGAGGGAATGGCCAACCCGGCCAACCGCTTTCACAGCTGGATCTATCGTGCACGGCCGGACGTGTCCTGCATCGTGCACACGCACCCGCTGCATGTCGCAGCGTTGTCGATGCTCGAAGTTCCGCTCGTGGTCTCGCAGATGGACACCGCCCCGCTCTACGACGATTGCGCATTCCTACCCGACTGGCCGGGGGTGCCGGTCGGCAACGAAGAAGGCGAGATCATCACCGCCGCCCTCGGTGACAAGAAGGCCGTGTTGCTGGCCCATCACGGACACGTCGTGGTTGGTGCGAGCATCGAGGAGGCATGCTCGTCGGCGACGCTGATCGAACGCGCCGCCCGGCTGCAGCTGCTCGCGATGTCGGCTGGGGAGATCGCGCCGCTGCCGGATCGCCTTGCCCGGGAAGCACACGACTGGACCTTGACCCCCCGGCGTAGTGAAGCGAACTTTGCCTACTACGCACGCCGCGCTTTGGCCCGGCATCCTGATGCGCTCGACCTATGACGGGGTGCGTCCACTTCACACTTTCAGGTGCTACAGAGAGAAGGCCCATGAGTACGACCCTGTCCGGGATCCTCGCGTATCCCGTCACCCCTTTCGCTGCGGACGGCAGCATCGACACCGCTCGGTTACATGCATTGGTGGACACCTTGGTCGCCGAGGGGGTGCATGCGATTGCCCCGCTCGGCAGTACCGGCGAGGCGGCCTATCTGGATGAACGCGAGTGGAATCTCGTCGTCGACACCACGGTGAATGCTGTGGCCGGCCGTATCCCGGTGGTCGTCGGCGCCTCTGATCTGACGACGGCAAACACTGTGCGCCGCGCCGAGTACGCCCAGCATGCCGGTGCCGACGCCGTAATGGTTCTGCCGGTATCGTACTGGCATCTTTCCGACCGGGAACTCGAGGCGCACTTCCGGTCCGTCAGCGACTCGATCGATCTGCCGATCATGGTCTACAACAATCCGGCAACCAGTGGCATCGACATGCGGCCGGAGCTGCTGGCTGAGCTGTTCGAGTCAGTGCCGAATGTAACCATGGTGAAGGAATCGACCGGTGACATCGACCGGATGAACCGCCTGAACGAACTGACCGAACGCCGACTGCCGATCTTCAACGGCAGCAACCCCCTGATCCTCGAGGCTCTACGAGTCGGCGCCACCGGCTGGTGCACGGCGGCGCCGTGCCTGCGTCCACGCCTGTGCCTCGAGCTCTTCTCTGCTGCCGCGGAGGGGCGATTCGACCGAGCCGGTGAGATCTACGAGTCGCTTCGCCCCTTGCTGCAGTTCATCGTCGCCGGCGGACTTCCGGTTACCGTCAAGTCCGGCCTCGACATTCTCGGTGCGAGTGCGGGTGATCCGCGTGCTCCCCTGTTGCGGCTGAAGGAAGCGGACCGGGCGGCCCTATCGCATCTTCTGGCCGCCACCGCCTGACGGCGAGACGCGTTCGTACCTGGGGACGGATGAACCGGGCGTGAAGTACGAACGCACGTCGGCACCGGTACACCCGCGGCGCCCGGGTCGACGGCAGGAGATGAACAGGCGAGCGTTCACGCCGCGCACGATGTCATCACCGCGCTGCTGTAACCATGAGCACCCCCGGATCCTCACCGGACCGAGAGACGCCCGGCTCCAACGGGAGTGAGCTCACGACAGATCGTGCGTCGCTCCAGATCGTCTGGATCGACCCACGACGCCGCCCCGCATCGCTCGCGATGCGGGGCGGCGTGCTTTCTCACCGGTCTCGGTCTCGTTCCCGGACGAGGGTGGCCGTGGCGACGTCGCCGCTTCGGTGGCTGTTGCCGTTGGTGGTGAAGCGCCACAGTCCGTCGTCGCACCGCAGCCCGTCGAGCCGGGTCCCCGGAGACTTCTCGTCGATGCGGATGAGGTTCCCGTGTTCGTCGACGAGCGCGACGTCGCAGCGACCGTCCTCGCTCCGGTGCATGGAGTCGGCGTCGGCGGTGCCCGCGAACCCGAGCAGCAACGGCACGGTCATTATCGTGGCAGCAATCAACCTGCGGCTCTTCGACATTCGGTCCTCCGTGGATGATCGGGTGGTCTGATACGTCCATCGTGCTCGCGGCCGGGGCCGCGGCGAACCCACCCGAGGTGTGGACCCGGATCACCCCTGCGGTTTCGCGATCCGCACCGTTCCCGCGATCCGCACCGTCAGGCGCGCACCGCCGAGCGGTGAGTCCTCGAGACGTGCCGTCCCGCCGTGCAGCGCCGCCTGCTGCGCGATCAGCGTGAGCCCGAGCCCGGAACCGGTGCGGGATGCGCCCGTGCCGCGCCGGAACCGTTCGAACACGACCTCCCGTTCGTCGGCGGGTACCCCGGTGCCGTCGTCGTCGACGGTCAGGACCGTATCCGGTCCGACCGTGCCATCCGGTCCGACTGTGGTGACCGTCAGCCGGACGTGGCGGGCGCCGCCGTGCCGGACCGCGTTGGCGATCGCATTGTCGACGACGAGCCGGAGGCCGCCGGGCAGTGCCGGAACGAGACGACCGGGTTCCCCGTCGACCTCCACCGTCAGGCCCGGATTCCGGCCGCGAGCCTCCGCGGCCGCCGCGTCGCAGATCTCCACCGGATCGGTGTCGATGAAATCGTCGGTGCTCGACAGGTCGCCGCGGGCGAGACGTTCGAGGTCGTCGAGGGTCGACTCCACCCGGCCCTGGGTGCGCACGAGGTCTCGGAGGATCTCGGTTCGGTCGGCGGCGGCGAGGTCGTGGGTCGAGAGCACCTCGAGGTCCGTGCGCATCGCCGTCAGCGGTGTCCGCAGTTCGTGGGCCGCGGCGGCCGCGAAGTCCCGCGCGGTCGCGAGCGCCGCATCGGTGGCGGCCTGGGCATCTGCCACGTCCG
>NZ_JBMBTE010000123.1:0-14324 GCF_048897285.1 Rhodococcus sp. O3 | reverse complement strand
GGGCGCGCCCGGTGCGGCCGCGCAGCCCCTTGCGCTCGAGGCGCTCGGCAGCGGGTTCTCCACGGCGTTCCTCGTGATTGCGGCCGCCGCCCTGGCCGCCGCGCTGCTCAGCTGCTTCGGGTTGCGTGGAGTGCGCGAGATCGCGCCCGACGCCGCAGCCGCAGCCGATTGTGCGTGACGAACGCGAGCACGAGCCCGATCAGCACCAGCATCCCGATGTTGAACAGCCACGCCGACGCGGTGTGCTGCCACAGCGCATCGGCCTCGGCCGTCGGATCCTTCGCGCGAAGGTCGACGGTCGAGGCCGAGGCGGCGTATCCCCAGCGTGCCGCGAACAGCCACGACAACTGTTCGAGCACCACCCGGCCGGTGATCGGGATCAGGCCCCCGCTCATCACCAGCTGCACCATCACCGCCACGACGAGCATCGGCATGACCTGCTCACTCGACCGGGCCACCGCGGACAGGGCCAAGCCGAGGACCACACACGAGCACGTGGTCAGCGCGATGTCCACCATCAGTTCCACAGCACCGACCGGAATCAGGGCGCCGGGGCCCGGAACGCCCTTGCCGGCCATGACCACCAGCACCAGCACGACGGACTGGACGATCGCCGCCGCACAGAACACCAGGATCTTGGCCGCCAGATAGGCGGAGGGTTGCAATCCCGCGGCGCGTTCCCGGAAGTAGATCTGGCGCTCGCCGACGAGATCACGCACCGTCAGCGACAGGCCCATGAAGCAGGCGCCGAGGATCAGCAGGATGAGGATGAACGACAGCTCTCCGGGTTCCTCACCGGGCGCCGGGAATCCGAAACCCTCGTCGCCCGGCACGAGAATGGTCAGGCCCCCGAGCACGAACGGCAGCACCGACAGGAAGATCAGGTATCCGCGGTCCGCGCGGATCAGTCGCAGCTGCCGCCGCGCCACCGTGGCGAGTTGCTTCGTCCGCGACGTCTGGGCCGGTTGCGGCAGCGGACCGGGCTCGGTCGCCGGCGGCTGCTCGACCAGGGTGCTGCGCGCCAGATGATCGGCGTAGACGGCGTCGGGTTCGGCCGCGACCCGGGCGAAGATCTCCGCCCAGTCGGTACTGCCCAGCGCCGAACCCACCTGCGCGGGCGGGCCGACGTAGGCCGTCTTGCCGCCCGGTGCCAGAAGCAGCACCTGATCGCACATCTCCAGGTAGGACAGCGAATGCGTGATCACGAGGATCACCCGGCCCAGGTCCGCGAGGCGCCGCAGGGTGGCCATGATCTGCCGGTCCAGGGCCGGGTCCAGCCCGGACGTGGGCTCGTCGAGAATCAGCAGCGACGGACCGGTGAGCAGCTCGAGGGCCACCGACGCCCGTTTGCGCTGCCCGCCGGACAGATGATCGACACGGGTGTCGGCGTGCTCGGTGAGCTGCAGCTCGGCCAGCACATTCGCGATGGCCTCGTCCCGGTCCGAACGCGTGGTATCCGGCGGCAGCCGCAGCTCCGCCGCGTAGCCGAGCGCCTGCCGCACGGTCAGCTGCCGGTGCACCACGTCGTCCTGCGGGACGAGCCCGATCCGCGACCGCAACGCCTCGTACTCCGAATGCACGTCGTGGCCCTCGAATTCGACGACACCGTCGGTCGGGCCGGTGGTACCGGAAATGATCCGCGCGACCGTCGACTTGCCCGCCCCGGACGGGCCGATCACGGCGGTGAGCGTGCCGAGCGGGGCGGACAGGCTGACGTCGTCCAGCAGCCGCTGCCCGCCGGAGATCGTCAGACCGACGCCGTGCACGCGCAGCCCGACCGTGGGTGACGGCTCCTCCTGCCGTGGCACGAGGCGATCGCCGTGCACCACCAGATCGGTGTTGCCGATGGTCACGACATCGCCGTCGCGCAGGGGCGTGCGGGTCACCGCTTTCCCGTCGACGTACGTGCCGTTGATGCTGCCCAGATCCTCGATCTCGAGGCCCGACGGGCCGGTGTGCAACGCCGCGTGGATGCGGGAGACGAGTACGTCGTTCACGACGATGTCGCAGGTCCGGTCGCGCCCGATCGAACGTGCGCCGGTTTCCAGTGGGCGACGCTTGCGGCGTGGGACGGGCCGCATGTCGTCGGCGCGCATCGTCCGCAATTGTCCGATCATGCCCTTCCGGGTCCGTGTCGCGGACGGGTCGGCCACGCTGATCTTCAGCGACGGCGCGGTGAAGGGACCACCGCAGCGCACCACGACGGAATCGGTCACCGCGACCCGCTCCACGCGGTGACCGTCGACGAACGTGCCGTTCTTGCTGCCCGAGTCCGTGACGTACCAGCCGTCGTCCCACAGCACGCGGGCATGCTCGCGGGAGACCATCGGATCGGCGATCGTGATGTCCATTGCCTCGTCCCGGCCGATCCGCACCTGGTCGGGCGCCTCCACGACGGTGCGGCCGCCGTCCCACTCGATCACTACCCGGCCGTTTCCGATGTCCATCGCGTCGGCCTCCCGTTCAGTTGTCGGGACGCAGCACCAGGCGGGTGCCGCGCGCCTCTCCGGCCTCGAGGCGGCGGTGGGCCTCGCCGGCGGCGCTCAGCGGTAGCTCCTCGATGTGCCGGGGACGAAGCACCCCGTCGGCGAGCAACGTGGTGACGTGCCGTGCGGCTTCGGCCAGCTCGTCGGTGGTGGCGTTGCTGATCGCGAAGCCGAGCAGACTGCGGTCGCGGGGGTACAGATCACCGGCCCGGCACTCGAGTTTCCGGTCCATCCCGGCCATCACCACGATCCGGCCGCGCAACGCGAGCAGCTCCAGGGCGTCGGAGAGGTAGAGCCGGCCGGAGGTGTCGACGAGCACGTCGACACCGTTCGGAGCGGCGGCGCGCAGTTGCTCGAGCAGGTCGGGAGCCGCATAGTCGAACACCTGCGCCGCGCCCGCCGAACGGCACCATTCGTGGTCCTGCGCGCGTGCCGACGCCAGGACGCTCGCACCGGAGCGGGCTGCCATGGCGGTCAACGCCGAGCCCACGTGCCCGGCGCCGCCGGCGACGAACACCGTGTCGACCGCCCGCAGACCGGCGTGGGTGTACAGGGCGAGATGCGCGGTCGCCGCGGGGTGCGCGACCGCGACCGCGACGACCGGATCGACTCCGGCGGGCAGGGAATACACCCGTTCGACCGGAGCGGTCGTGTATTCCGAGGTCGGGCCCTGCCGGCCGTCGTGTCCCAGGCTGTTGCACCACACGCGGTCGCCGATGTTCGGGGCCGTCACGTCGGCTCCCCGGTCGACGACGGTGCCCACGACATCGCGGCCGATCACGAACGGGAACGTCACCTCGGTTCGGAACCGTCCGGACCGGACGAAGGTGTCGACGTTGTCGACCGCGACCGCCTCGACCCGCAGGAGCACGTCACCGGGGCCGCAGCGCGGAACGGGCAACAGGCCGTAGCGAATCGCGTCGACGCCGCCGAGCGATTCGACGTAGGCCGCGTGCATGTGTTCCGGGGCGGGCACGAATCCGATGGTACCGACCGGGCCGGTCCTCTCCGGGTGGTTCGCGAGGGTTCGCGGGCGCCCGATCCGGGGGCAGCGGGATACTCGAACCGTGACCGCGCCGCTGTTCGCCGCCGAGCCCCTGGCCGGGATCACCCTGGTCGTGGCGCTGGCAGCGTGGATCGTCTCCGAGGTTCTCATCGGACGGCGACATCCGCCGTCCGCGACGAACCCGGTCGGCCGTGGAACCGGTGTCGCGGTCGGGCTCGGCCTGGTCGCCGTCTATGTCGGCGGTCCCGTTCTGAGCCTGACCGTCACGGAAACGACGATCACCACCGCGCCGCTGCTCTTTTTCGTTGCCGGACTGGCGATTGCGTTGGCGGGACAGGGATTCCGGCTGCGCGCGGTGCGGGAACTCGGTGCGTCGTTCACCTTCGAACTGCAGACGGTCGCGGGCCAGCGGGTGATCGACACCGGGCCGTACGCGCGGATCCGGCACCCGTCGTACACGGGAGCACTGATCTGTGCGCTGGGATTCACTCTCGCATATACGAATTGGCTGGCGCCCCTCACGGTGCTCGCGCTGGCCGCCGCCTATGTGGTGCGGATACCGGCGGAGGAACGCATGCTCGTCGACGCGCTCGGCGACCCCTACCGCCGCTACATCGCCCGCACGTGGCGGCTGATTCCGCACGTGCTCTGATCACGATGGGCAGAGAGCGGCGACAATCGTCCGCGCCAGCCGGTCCGCATACCGGTCGAGTGTCCAAACCCGTTCGAGGATCAGTCGCTTGCGACAGTGTCACTGCGGTGGAGCCGAGCCCCCTGCGGGACGGAACCGGCCGGATCGGCAGCCGACATGTCGCCGATTAGTTCGATTTGATTGTGTCGGAAAGTGATTCGAACTCGCCTCCGCGTGGGGGCGCCGCGGCTAAGCGGCGAACCTTACCGGGCGTCCGTGCCCGGACCGTAGAGCCGCGCCACGTCGGGGGAGTCGAGCCACTTGGAATAGGTGGGCGATTGCGGCCATCCCTCAGGGGAGTCCTGCCACTCCTCCTGCCGGCCCCACGGCAGGATGTCGAGCAGGGCGAAGGTGTAGCTGAGCTGTTCGGTGCCGCGGCCGGTGGTGTGCCAGGTGCGGTAGACCTTGTCGCCGTCGCGGAGGAACACGTTGACCGCGAAGCCTCCGCCGGGCGGCGCGTCGACGTCGACGCCGAACGAACTCTCCGAGGACGAGTACCAGTCCATCCTGTTGCCGACCTTGGTCTTGTAGGCCAGCGCCTCGTCGATGGGCCCGTTGGTGACGATGACCATGTGGGCGTCGTAGTTGTCGAGGATGCCCAGCCGGGTCCACTGCGTGGAGAGGCTCGTGCATCCGCCGCACTGCCACTCCGCGCCGTCGGACCACATGTGGTGATAGACGATGAGTTGCGAGTGACCCTGGAACACGTCGACGAGGCGAATCGGGCCGTCCGGGCCGATCAGCGTGTAATCGGGCAGTTCGACCATCGGTAGTCTGCGGCGCTGCGCCGCGATGGCGTCGAGTTCACGGGTGGCGGCCTTCTCCCGTCTGCGCAGGTCGTCGAGCGCTTCCCGCCAGGTCTGCTGGTCGACGATCGGAGGTAGGGCGCGGGTGGTCTGCTGGGTCATGATCTCTCCCCAGGGTCGAATGGATCCGTTCTCCGGTATCGACCGGGAAGGGACCCGAAAGTCATCGCGGTGCCCGATGAGACTCGACGCAAGCCGGGAGGTGGCCGGCACGACCACTCGTGCCGGCCACCCTCGAGCGCTACTGCGCGGTGTATCCGCCGTCCACGACGAACTCGCCACCCGTGATGAACGATGCCTCGTCGCTCGCCAGGAAGGCAACGAGTCCGGCCGTCGCGTCGACAATGCGGGCTTCTTCAGCGTCGACGACATTTCGAAGGTGACCGACGCCGCTTACCGGGAAGCCTCGGCGACTCCCAGTGACAGCGCGCCGAAGAACTTCGGTGTCTTCTCCTCGTAGAAGGTGTCGAGTTCGCGGATCTCGAACCCCGCCCCGCGGATGAGGTCGGTGATCCGTCGTGTCAGATGGCAGCCACCCGCGACGCGCTTCTGGATCGGCTCGAGCCGGTGCTGCCACCGCTGGACGTTCTCGTCCGGGGCGAGTCCGTGTTCGACGAAATGCAGGGTGCCGCCCGGTGCGAGGACGCGACGTAACTCGCGCAGAGCTGCGTCGGCATCGGGGATGGTGCAAAGGGTCCACGTCGACAGTGCACTGTCGAAGGTGTTGTCCTCGAACGGGAGTTTCTGACCGTCCAGGCCGGATCGTTCGATGTGGACCGGCGAGTCCTCGATGCGCGGACGTGCGAGCTTCCACCCGAGGTTCGCGGGTTCGACAGCGCTGACCGACTCGACGGTAGTGGGGTAGTAGGGAACATTGAGACCCGAGCCGAATCCGATCTCGACGACGCGACCGCTCAGGCCGGCACACACGCGTTTCCGGTTCGCTTCGGTGAGCGACGGTGCGCAGGCGATGTTCACCAGTCGCGGTACGACGTGATCGTTGTAGAGGCTCATGGCAGTCCCTTCGCCTCGCGGTGTTCGATCTGCTCGATTCATCATGACACCTGCCCGGTCGAACGGAACCTCTCGTTCGTGCTGCGCCGAACGGACTGAACTTCTTGACCGCCATCCAAGAAGCCTATACCGTAACTGTGACGTCTTCTTGAATGGCGTCCAAGAATCGTGGTGGTGAAGTGGGAGGGCGTAGGTCATGGAAATCGGTGGGTCCGCCGATCGGTGCGAGGCCGCAGCGGTGCAGCGACGCGAGGTCTCGTTCCCCTCCGGCCAGGATGAGTGCGCGGCATGGCTGTACACCGCACCCGACCCGGACGGTCCGCGCCCGATGGTGATCATGGGGCACGGGCTCGGAGCGGTGCGGGAGATGCGCCTGGATGCCTACGCGGAACGATTCGCCGCTGTGGGATGGTCGGTGCTGGTGTTCGAATACCGTCACCTCGGCGCCAGCGGCGGAGAGCCGCGTCAGATCCTCGACATCGGCCGGCAACGCGCCGACTGGCATGCCGCTCTGGCCTTCGTGCGCACACTCCCGGAGGTCGATGTCAACCGGATAGCCTTGTGGGGCAGTTTGTTCGGCGGAGGTCATGTCCTTCGAGTCGCCTCCGAGGACACCCGTATCGCGGCGGTCGTGGCGCAGTGTCCCTTCACCGATGGTCCGGCGTCGTTGCGCGCGCGGATACGGACCGGCCCGCTGAGCGTGGTGGCACTGACAGTGGCGGGCATTCTCGACACGGTCGGGTCGTGGTTCGGTGCGAAGCCGATCCTCTTGCCGATGGCGGGGACGTCCTGGATGCCCGCGTTCGTGGCCTCACCCGACGCTCTCGCCGGCGCTTCTGCACTCCTGCCCGCGGGAACCCGGCTCTCGCGGCGCACCAGCGCGGTGTTGAAACGGCTTCCGTCGGTGCGGGCTCAGCTGTCGAAGAACATCGAGCCGACGGAGATCGACGGTGGGGAAGAATCCGAGACCGGGGTCGGCCGCGACAGCATCTGGGGTGTACTGCGCGGTCCGAACGGCGAATTCGAGGCTGCCAACGCCCTCGCTGCCCGGCTGGCACTGCGTCTTCCGCTCGATCGACCCGGTCGCGCGCTGGCTCGTTTCAGCACTCCGACGTTGCTGTGTGTCTGCGACAACGACGCGGCCGCGCCCGCGAAGACCACTAAGCGTCACGCACAGGGCCTGGCGCACGTGCAGGTTCAGAGCTACGTGTGCGACCACTTCGACATCTATGTCGGTGAACACTTCGAACGCGCCGTGCGTGACCAACTCTCTTTCCTCGAAAGGCAATTCGACCACACCGCACAGTAGGTCGCTCCGAGTTCGTGGACGAAGACCGGGCGCTCAACCGGTGGCTGCGGCACGACTGCGAGCGCTGCTGAGCAACGTCTCGATCACCGCGCGCCGCTGAGCCTGATCCGTCGGGTGCATCAGCAAGCCCTCGACCACGAAAACGCCGATCGCTACCAGCGGATCGACTTCGTCTGCGGGCACACCGAGCTCGATCAGCTCTGCCCGGAACAACCCTTCGGCCAGCGTGTGGAACTGCTCGTGCCATTGCTGAACTGACGCGGACTTCTCGGCGCGTGTGTGCACTGTGCTCACCAACCGCCCCAGCTGTTCCAATTCTTCGACCAACCACAAGAGTCGATCGGCCAGCCCCGAGCCCAGCATCTTGCTGTAGGAGGCCATCGAGTCGGCCAGAACCGCATCCAGGACCGCGATCAATATCGAATCCTTGTCCTGGAAGTACCAGTACAGCGTGTTCGACACGACTCCGGCGTCACGAGCGATCCGCGTCATCGATGCCGCGTCGTATCCTTCCTCGACGAACAACCGTCGGGCGGCTACCACGATCTCCGCGCGTTTCTCTTCCCGATCCTGCGGACGTCTGTTGCGAGGCATCTCCAGTCCTGACCTAGTTCCCGCCCCGATGCTATCTTGGCCGGCCCCCAAGAGCGGGTTCCGGCCGACCGCTTCGGAACGAGGTCCGTAGCCGTCTCGAACAGATGATGCGGCAGGCGAGTTCGAGCAGCCCCTCGCTACAGATCGGTTCGTACTTCGGGTCACTCGACTTCGGCGAGTCCGTACTCGGGTCGCCCGGCCGGCCGGTACACGGTGATGAGGATGCCGGAGGAGGTGGTGCGCGATTCGACGAGGTCGAATTTCGTGTCGCGACCTCCGACGGGGAACAGCCGCCGGCCCTGACCGAGGACGACGGGGAAGGTGAGGAGCCGGTACTCGTCGACCAGATCGTGGTCGTAGAGGGTGTGGACGAGCCGGCTGCTGCCGTGCACCTGCAGCTCGCGTCCGGGCTGTTTCTTCAGCTCGGCCACGGCGGTCGCCACGTCACCGTCGAGGACGGTGGTGTTCTGCCACTTCGGGTCGGTGAGTGTCGTGGAGGCGACGTACTTCGGGAGGGTATCGAGTGCGCGGGCGATCGGATCGTCGGGATCGGTGGAGTTCGGCCACGACGCAGCGAAGATCTCGTAGGTGTTCCGCCCCAGCAGGAATGCATCGACCTTCGAGAACACCTCGTCGACGAACGTGCCGGTGTCCTCATCGAACAGCGGCACCACCCAGCCGCCGCGGTCGAAGTCGTCGCTGCGGTCCTCGTCGGGGCCGCCCGGTCCCTGGAGTCACACCGTCGGCCGATACGAAGGTCGTCGACGAATACCGACCCGGGAAGCACGGAGAACTCATCGCTTGCATCCCTCGGGCACGGAAGGTATCTCTGGACGGAGCGTCGCGTGTCGATGACGGACTGCGTCAGGCATGGAGGCGCGGGACCACAAGGAGTTCTCCTCGGGTATCGAGTTCAATCACACCATCGTCGCGGCCGACGACAAGCAGCATTCGGCCTACTTCCTCACCACCCTGTTCGGGCTGCCCGACCCGGTGCCCGCCGGGCACTTCCTCGCCGTCGAACTCGCCAACGGCGCCACCCTCGATTTCGCCGAACCGCCACCGGGCGTGGAGTATCCGCCGCAGCACTACGCATTCCTGGTGCCGGAAAAGGATTCGACGAGATCTACGCCCGGATCCCCGAGCAGAAGATCGAACACTGGGCCGATCCCCGGCAGTCGGCGCACGGCATCAACAGAAACGACGGGGTCGAGGAACCTGGTTCCTCGACCCCGCCGGTCACTTCGTGGAGATGATCACGCGTCCCTACGGTTGGCGCTCCTGAACCTTTTCGGCCGCGGCGCGTCGCCGTGCCAGCACCGTGCAGGTACCGGCGATCGTTGCGGTCAGCGCGCCGGTCGCGAGCAGCTGTGTGCGAGCAGCCGTGTCGAACAGTGCGAGCACCGCGATGCCGGCGAGCAGACCGAGCGTCGCGTACGACAGGTACGGGAAGCCCCACATCTTCAGCGGCAGTGCGTCCTCGGTGCCGTTGCGGCGTGCGCGACGACGGAGCACGAGGTGCGAGACCGCGACGAACGTCCACAGCACCAGGATCGTGGAGCCGACGGCGTTGAGGAGCAGCGGCAGCACCCGGTCGGGGTAGAGAAAGTTCAGCCCGACCGTGACGAAGCCGAACGCCACCGAGGCGAGCACCGCATTGCGGGGAACGCCGTTGGACGACAGTCGCCCGAAGACGGGGTGCGCCGATCCTCGGTGCGACAGCGAGAAGATCATCCGGGAAGCGCTGAACAGCATCGCGTTGAGCGAGGAGAGCAGCGCGACCACGACGATCACGGTCATCACCGCGGCGGCACCCGGGACGGCCCCGGCCTGTAGCACCGCGACGAACGGACCGGTCGCGAGGTCCTCGGAGGTCCACGGCAGGATCGTCACCATCACGAGCACCGACCCGATGTAGAACACGAGGATGCGCCACACCAGGGTGCGCACCGCGCGGCCCACGTTGCGACGGGGATCGGCGGTCTCCGCGGCAGCGATCGCGATGATCTCGGTTCCACCGAAGGCGAACACCACGATGAGCAGGCCGGCGGCGATACCGGCGATGCCGGTGGGGGCGAACCCGCCGTGCGCCGTGAGGTTCGCGAAGCCGGTCGTCTCGAAGGTGGGCATCCACCCGGCGATCATCGCGACACCGATCACCAGGAACCCGAGGATCGCGGCGATCTTGATTGCGGCGAACCAGAATTCGACCTCGCCGAAGCGGCGCACACCGACGAGGTTCACGCCGGTCAGCACGACCATGTAGAACAGCGCGGACGCCCACTGGGGGATCCCGGGCAGTGCCACTGCGGTGATCGCGGCAGCGCCGGTGGCCTCCGCGGCGATCACGATGATGACCTGGACCCAGTACAACCATCCGATGGTCCGGCCCGCGACAGGACCCAGGGCGTTCTCGGTGTGTTCGGAGAAGGCGCCGCTGGCGGGGTTGGCCGCGGCCATCTCACCCATCATGCGCATCACGAACACGACGAGAACGGCCGCGACGAGGAACGAGATCAGGATCGCCGGGCCGGCGACGGCGATGCCCGCCCCGGACCCGACGAACAGGCCGGCTCCGATGGCGCCGCCGAGGCTCATCATGACGAGCTGGCGGGGCTTCATGGCGCGATGCAGACCGGCGGTGCTCTGGGCACCGGTCGTGGTCGCGGGAGCCAGGGTTTCAGTCATCGATGCGCTCCCCGGCCGGAACCAGCTGGTCGAGAGCGATCTCGAAGGCCGTCGCGGCGAGTCCGGTGAGCTCGGCCGAACGGTCGTGGCACCGACGCAGGGCCGTCTCGATGGTGGTGGACACATCACCGAAGATCGCGGCGTCGGAGACCTCCACGTCGCCTTCCATGAGCTGGGCGAAGGCACGGGCCATGCCGCAGTTGGCGATGAAGTCGGGAATCACGGCGACGGACTTGTCGGCGTGCTCGTAGGTGGGGCCGTAGAAGATCTCGTCGTCGGCGAACGGGACGTTGGCGCCGGAGGCGATCGACTCGAGTCCCGCGGCGACCATGCGGTCGACCTGCTCGCGGGTGACGAGTCGGCTTGCGGCGCAGGGCAGGAAGATCTCGGCTCCGAGATCCCAGATGCGGGCGTTCACCTCGTCGAAGGGGAGCATGCGGTCGCTGCGCAGGGCGTTGCCGTCGCGCTCGAGCAGCAAGGTGCGGACCTCGTCGAAGGAGAGCCCCTCGGGCTCGAGGATGCCGCCGTTGCGGTCGATGATGCCCACGATCGACGCGCCGGCCTGGGCGAGATAGTAGGCAGCGGCGGCGCCGACATTGCCCCAGCCCTGCACCACCACGCGCTTGCCGGCCAGGTCGCTGCCCCGGTAGACGAGCTGGTGGTGACGGACCGACTCGGCGACACCGTAACCGGTGATCAGATCGGCGACAGTGTATTTCGTGCTGGTGGCGGGAGTGAACCGCGCGTCCTCGACGACCTTCGCGACGCCGAGCCGCAGCTGGCCCACCCGCTGGATCCGCTGGCGCTCGTCCTTGCCGAAGTGACCGTTGACGACGCCTTCCTGCGGGTGCCACAGGCCGTTGGCCTCGGTGAGCGGAACGACCTCGTTCATCTCGTCGACGTTGAGGTCGCCGCCGGTGCCGTAGTACGCCTGCAGCAGGGGAGTGACGGCCGCGAACCAACGGCGCAGCACGCCTTCCTTGCGCGGGTCGGACGGATCGAAATCGATGCCGGACTTGGCGCCGCCGATCGCGGGTCCGGAGACGGTGAACTTGATCTCCATGGTCTTCGCCAGCGACTCCACCTCGCGCCGGTCGAGACCGCGGCGCATGCGGGTGCCGCCGCCCGCTGCGCCGCCCCGCAGCGAGTTGATGACGACCCAGCCCCGGGCGGTGGTCTCGGTGTCGTGCCACTCGAAGACGATCTCGGGGGCTTTTTCTTCGAATCGGGTCAGCAGGTTCTTCATGGCGAACGACTGTGACGGCAGTAACAAATGCCGCGCAACTGTGGCTTGCAGAACTGTGCAGCGTGCGGAGGGTCCGGATGCCCGAAGCGCTTTTTTCTGTGCAATCCGGCTAGTCGGAACGCGATTGTGGACGTGATCGGCTCAGCGCCGGTAGGCGGGTGCTTTCGCGGATCGCTCGGGCTGGAGGGTGCGGAGCAGCGGCATCGCCCGGTAGTGCACGACCTCCGACAGCACCATCACGCTCGTCGAGCGCGCGACGATCGACGAGCGGTTCAGCTCGATGAGGGTCTGCTGGAGGCCGAGATGCGATTCGGCCCCGATGCGGCACAGGACGTCGCCCGCACCGGTGGTGGCGAACGCTTCGAGCACCCCCGGGATGCGTTCGAGGACCTCGGTGACGTCTTCGAGAGCGCCCTGCACGATCTCCATCGTCACGAACGCCTGGACCTCGAAACCTGCTGCGGCGAGGTTTATCCGGGGTTCGTAGCCTGCGATCACGCCGGTGTCCTCGAGGCGTCGCAGGCGTGCCGAGACGGTGGCGCGCGCGACCTTCAGGCGCCGGGACAGCTCGAGCGCGCCGACCTTCGGGTCGGCGTGCAGGGCCTCGAGAAGAGCGAAATCCAATTCGTCCAGCTGCACGGGCTCGCGCATCGCGCTTCCTTCCCATCGGACGCCGAAAACTAGCCTGATTGTATAGGTGAACGTCAGGATTCCATCGAATTCGAGTCAGTCGGACCAGTTGCCGAAGGCGACGTTGCGTCGCACCGACGGGTGGGTTTCTCCTGGTGACACACGACACAACGACTGTGCCGCAGTGAGCGGCAGGAGGTTGGAGCGATGACTCTGGAATACACCCTGACCGACAGCGAACGACTCGCTCAGCTCGACGCCGAGGAGCTCCAGCGCCTCGTCGGTCTGGTGGAGTACGACAGCGAACGGGATCCGTTCCCCGTGAGCGGCTGGGACGCTGTTGTGTGGGTGGTCGGCAACGCCACGCAGACGGCGCACTACTTCCAGTCGGCGTACGGCATGGAACTCGTCGCCTATTCCGGACCCACCACCGGCAACCGCGACCACCACGCCTACGTACTGCGCAGCGGCGCCGTGCGATTCGTGATCAAGGGCGCGGTGGATCCGGACAGCCCGCTGATCGAGCACCACCGCCTGCACGGTGACGGCGTGGTCGACATCGCGCTGCAGGTGCCGGATGTCGACAAGTGCATCGAGCACGCGCGGCGCCAGGGAGCGACCGTCCTCGAGGAGCCCTACGAGCTGAGCGACGAGAACGGCACCGTCCGCATCGGTGCCATCGCGACCTACGGCGACACGCGGCACACGCTGGTCGACCGGTCGCGCTACAACGGTCCGTACCTGCCCGGCTACGTCGAGCGCACCTCGACCTACCGCAAGCGCGAGGGCGCGCCGAAGCGGATCTTCCAGGCGCTCGATCACGTCGTCGGCAACGTCGAACTCGGACGCATGGACGAGTGGGTCGGCTTCTACAACCGCGTCATGGGTTTCACGAACATGGCGGAGTTCATCGGCGACGACATCGCGACCGACTACTCGGCTCTCATGAGCAAGGTGGTGTGCAACGGCAACCACCGCGTGAAGTTCCCGCTCAACGAGCCCGCGATCGCGAAGAAGCGTTCGCAGATCGACGAGTACCTCGACTTCTACCGCGGACCGGGTGCGCAGCATCTCGCCCTGGCCACCAACGACATCCTCACCGCGGTCGACCGGCTGCGTGAGGAGGGCGTCGAGTTCCTCGCGACCCCCGACGCGTACTACGACGATCCGGAGCTGCGTGCCCGTATCGGCAAGGTTCGGGTGCCGATCGAGGAGCTGAAGAAGCGCGGCATTCTGGTCGACCGCGACGAGGACGGCTACCTGCTGCAGATCTTCACGAAGCCCATCGGCGACCGCCCGACGGTGTTCTTCGAACTGATCGAGCGCCACGGATCGCTCGGCTTCGGCAAGGGCAACTTCAAGGCGCTGTTCGAGGCGATCGAGCGGGAACAGGCCGCACGCGGCAACTTCTGAGTCCGAGCTCCGGCCGGGCCCGATCGCTCACCCGGTCGGTGCGGGGCGGGACGGGTTCCCGCCGGGGCCGGCGCTGTCGCGGTACGTGCTCGGGGTGAAACCGAGCACGCGACGGAAGTCCGCGCACAGGTGTGCCTGGTCGGCGTACCCGAGCTCGGCGGCGACCTGCCCGATCGGAATCGCCGGGTCGTCGCGCAGACGCTGGGCGGCTTCCTGTAGCCGGTAGCGGCGGATCATCGCCAGCGGGGTCACCCCGACGTACCGCTGCGCGAGTCGCTGCACGCTGCGCACGGAGATCCCCAGCGTCTGTGCCAGGTCGTCGACACGGGTCGGTCCGGAGTCGGCGGCGATCGCGTCCTCCATCGCATTGGCCAGTTCGCCTTCGGCGTCGGGTGGGCCGACGCGACCGAGGAGCCATGCGGAGTACGCCGCGGTCGCGCG
>NZ_JBMBTE010000122.1:0-14465 GCF_048897285.1 Rhodococcus sp. O3 | reverse complement strand
GATACGCAGAAGGCGGCGGTGTACGAGGCCGAGTCGCTGGTGCGCCGCATGTTCGACCTCGCCGACGAGCGCGGGATCCGGGAAGTGGAGATCGCCGGATCTCGTGTAACGCTCCCGGTGGAGCGCCGGTTCGCGTCGATCGAGTCGGTACAGGCGTATCTGGATGCGGTGCTGGCTCTCAACTGGGTTCGGGAGCGCTGGCCGCGCGCCGCTGTGCGGGTGCGGGTACGGGCGCGCGCCGGGAACACGGCAGCGCACTACGAAAGTGATTCCGCGGTCATCGCACTGCCGGAACACCGCGCGAACACGGCCTGGGCGTTCCGGGAACTGGTGGTCCTCCACGAACTCGCGCACCATCTGGATCCGTCGGATCCGGACGATCCGGCCGAACCGGCACACGGGGCGGCATTCGTCGACCGTTTCCTGACGCTGGCGGGCGAGATCATCGGGCCCGAGGCTGCGTTCGCGTTGCGCGCGTGCGGATTCGCCGCCTGCGAATGACGGTTCCGTAGTTACCGGCTCTCGTTTCCGGCTCTGCCGTTTCCGGCTCTGCGGCTTTCGGCTCTGCGGTTTTCGACCGGTCAAGGCATGTCGGGGCGACGGTGCGACCACCGGCGGATCCGCGAGCGTCCCTCATCGGCCGCGTGAATCACCTTGTCTCCCAGCTTCTTCGACTCGGCGACGAAGCGCTGCCGGCTCCCCTTGTCCTCGGTGCGATGGTTTCCGGTCCACCGACCCACCGTCTGCTTCGCCCTTCCGGCGGCAGCCTCGGCGCTGTGCTTGATCCGGTTCGTGAGGTGGGCCATGGTGCGCTCCTGTCCGGCCACGTGCGGTCGTTCGTCGAGTTCGGATACCCCCACCCCGCCCAGGGAAACCGGACGCCAACATACCGACCGGTCCGCATCTTAGGGTCGAAGATCAACTCCGGATCGATGTTTCGCGAAGTGTGACGCAGGTTACTCCAGTCCCACGTGCAGGCGGACGCCCGCAGAGTTTCGATCGCCGACTCTCCCCGCGGGGACGGGTCGCAGCCGAAGGAGATGACCATGAAGGGTGGAGCACGAATTGCCGCGGGGGTCGGCATCGGCTACATGCTCGGACGTACCCACAAGATGCGACTCGCTCTGATGCTCGCGGGTGCGGGCCTGAGCGGACGCCTCCCCGGTACCCCTCAGGAATTGATGAAACGCGGTGTCTCCGCTCTGGGATCGTCACCGGAAATCGGCAAGATCACCGAATCCGTTCGGGGAGAACTGCTCAGCGCGGCACGTGCCGCGGCGGTCACCGCCGCGAGCAACCGGATCGACTCGCTCAACGAGCGACTTCAGCAGGGCGGGAGTCTGCTGCCCAGCAAGAGTTCCAAGAGCTCCAAGGCAGAGGACGAGGACTACGAGGAACCCGAGGACGAATACGACGAGGACGAGCAGGGTGCCTACGAGGACGAGCCCACCGACGAGGAGGACACCTCGGAGGAGGACACCGGAGACGAAGGCACGGGCGAAGAGGCCTCCGGCGAAGAGGACACGGAGGATGCCGAGCCCGAGGAGGAGCGGAAGCCCGCAAAGAAGCGGCCCCCGGCCCGTCGCCGGACCTCCGAGAGCGCCTCGTCGACACGGTCGCGATCCGCGCCCCGCCGTAAGAAGTCCGATGAGGACGACGAACAAGCGCCCAAGCCACGCCGCCGAAGCACCCGGTCCGAGAGTTCGGCCTCCGGGCGCGCCCCCGTGCGGCGCACGAGGAGCTGAGTCCCATGACCAAGGCACTGTCCGATACCACCCGGAAGGTGGGTAAGGCCGCGACCGGCGCGGCGGGAAAGGCCGGCAAGACCGCAACCGGCGCCGCCGGCCGAGCAGGCAAGGCGGCAACGCGCGCGACCGGTTCGGCGCAGAAGGCGGCCGGCGACGCCACCTCGACCGGGCATCTGCAGAACGCACTGCAGACCCTCGCCGGAACCGTCACCGAGCGGGCCGTGGACACCGTCACCGACAAGATCACCGGAACCGCCGGGCGACTGCACGACTATGCCGAAGGCAGCGGCAACACCGGTCTGCTGTCGGCGCTGACGGGCGTCGAGAAGCTCTCGGAAGGCGGTTCACCGCTCAAGGCCGCCATGAGCGCCGGATTCGAGGGCGTCAAGGGCACGGCCAAACAGAAGTTCCAGGACGTGAAGGAGTCCTTCGGCGGTGGTGGTGGCCGGAAAGGCTCGGGCGGCAAGAAGATCAAGCTCACCAACATCGTCGAGCAGATCGACGTCGGGGTGCCCGTCCGGCTCGCCTACGACCAGTGGACCCAGTTCGCCGACTGGCCGAAGTTCATGAAGAAGGTCGAGCAGGTCGAGCAGGCCGACGACGAGAAGCTGCAGTGGACCGGCAAGGTCTTCTGGTCTCGCCGGAACTGGGAGTCGACGATTCTCGAACAGGTCCCGTTCGAACGGATCGTGTGGCGTTCCAAGGGCGGCAAGGGCTATATCGACGGCGCGGTGACCTTCCACGAGATCACCGAGAATCTCACGCGGATCATCCTGGTGCTCGAATACCACCCCCGCGGCCTGTTCGAGAAGACCGCGAACCTGTGGCGGGCCGTGGGACGGCGATCCAGACTGGAACTCAAGCACTTCCAGCGTCACGTCATGACCGAGAGCGTCCTGCATCCCGACGACATCGAGGGCTGGCACGGCGAGATCCGCGACAGCAAGGTGGTCAAGGACGACGAGACCGCCCGCCGCGAGGAGCAGGAGGAACAGGAAGAGGACGAAGGGTACGACGAGCAGGACGAAGCTGCCGAAGAACCCGAAGAAGACACTGTCGAAGAACCCGAAGACGAAGAGGAGGGGTCCGAGGAAGAGGAGCCCGAGGACGAATACGACGAGGACGAATACGACGACGAGCTCGAGGACGAGGACGAAGAGCCCGGCGAAGAGGAGCCCGAAGAGGAGCCCGAGGAGGAGCCCGAAGAGGACGAAGCCGAGGAAGAACCTCCCGCTCGCCGTAGGGCACCCGCACGGAGCCGGGCACGAGCCACGTCCGGAACGAAACGAGGAGCCAGGAAATGACCATCCAACCCGCCGGCGGCGGTGGCGGCGGTGGCGGCGGCACGATGGCGCGCCCGAACTCGTCCGGTCTCGCCGAAGTCATCGACACCATCCTCGACAAGGGCCTCGTGATCGACGCGTTCGTGCGGGTCTCCCTCGTCGGCATCGAACTGCTGACGATCGACGCCCGCGTGGTCGTCGCCAGCGTCGACACCTACCTGCGTTTCGCCGAGGCCGTGAACCGTCTGGAGATCTCCGACAACGAACCGAAGGGCCTGCCCGATCTCGTCGGTGACATCACCTCGGGCGGAGCGAAACACAAGACCAAGGGAGCGCTGGAAGCGGCCACCGAGAAGGTCTCCGATTTCCTCGGAGACGTCGACGAAAAGCGGCAGCGCGCACCGCGCGGATCGAAGAGAGGGGAGTAGCGATGACCGACACGACCGCGGATGAACGTACGCCGGAGGAGCAGGGAGTCACCGGCAGCACGGGCATCTACGTCTACGGCATCGTCCCGGGCGACGTGGAAGCGGAATCACACGCGACCGGCGTGGGCGACCCCCCGAGCGACGTCTCGGTCGTACGCAGCGGCGAAATCGCTGCGCTGGTCAGCGAGATACCGGTCGACCGGCCCCTCGGCACGCCCGACGATCTCAAGGCCCATGCGGAACTGCTGGACGGGACCGCCGCCGTGGCACCGGTGCTGCCGCTCCGGTTCGGGGCGGTGCTGTCGGACGAGGACGCGGTGTCCGAGGAACTGCTCGACGCCCATCGCGACGAATTCGAAGCGGCGCTGAACGAACTCGAGGGCAAGGCGCAGTTCGTCGTCAAGGCACGCTACGACGAAAGAGCCGTCCTCAGTGAGATTCTCGAAGAGAACGCGGATGCGGCGCGCTTGCGCGAAGAGATCCGCGACAAACCCGAGGACGCCACTCGTGACGCGCGAATGATGCTCGGCGAGATCATCACCCAGTCGATCGAAGCAAAGCGCAACGAGGACACCCAGCGGGTCGTCGACGCGCTCGAGGACCTCGAACCGATGGTCAACGTCCGCCAGCCGACGCACGACGAGGACGCTGCGCACGTGGCGGTTCTCATCGAATTGTCCCGGCAGGGCGATCTCGAGGACATCGTGCGTTCCCTCGCGGAAGAATGGGAGGGCCGGGCGGAGATGGATCTGCTCGGGCCGATGGCCGCGTACGACTTCGTGATGAAAAGAGCACCGGAGGACTGAGCCGTGGGACTGATCTCGTCCGTTCTCACATTGCCGATCGCCCCGATCCGGGCGGTGCTGTGGCTCGGCGAACTCATCCAGGACCAGGTCGAGCAGCAATTGCACGACCCGGCCACCATCCGCCGGGAACTCGAGGAGATCGATGAGGCGGCAGCCGCCGGCCGCCTCACCGACGACGAGAAGGCCGCGGCGCAGCAGGCCGTCCTCAACCGGATGATCCGGCCGGATACCGGCGCCCCGCCGATCTAGGAGAAGGGGTGATCACGGTGGCCGGACGAACGACCCGCAAAGACAGCGACGAGCCGGAGTCGCTTCCGCCGTTGTCCGCGGCCGAGGTGGCGCGGATCGCGATCGAGCACCTTTCCGAACTGACGACGAAGGAGCCGCAGGGCGCCACGTCGGTGGAGCCGACCGAGGACGGGTGGACGGTCGAGATCGAAGTGATCGAGGACCGGCGCATCCCGTCGTCGGCGGACATGCTCGCGCTGTACGAGGTCGAGCTGGATCCGGACGGGAACCTGTTGGCCTACAGGAGAACCAAACGCTACGGGCGCGGCAGCACCGACCTGGGCCGAGGAGGAGCGACATGACCGTGGTGGGTGGCGGCTCGTCGTCCCCGCAACCCTACGGCGGTGGACACCAGTCGACGAATCTCGGCGACATCCTCGAGCGGGTCCTGGACAAGGGCCTGGTGATCGCCGGGGACATCCAGGTGAACCTGCTGGACATCGAACTGCTCACCATCAAGCTGCGCCTGGTGATCGCGTCGCTGGAAACGGCCAAGGCCGTAGGCATCGACTGGTGGGAGACCGACCCGTGGCTCAGCAGCAAGGGCAAACGCGCGGAAATCGAAGGCACGCAACAGGACCTCGAAGTCGAGAATCGGAAACTGCGGGACCGGATTGCGGAACTCGAGGCCGCACGGAGAGAACCGGTCGCCGCCGAGGTCGAGGACGCCGAAGTCGAGGATGCAGAGGTGACCGACGATGACGGCTGATCACGGCGTGTGGGTGTACGCGGTGACGGGTGCCGACCTGCCGGAAGAAGCCGTCTCCGGCGTGACGGGGGTTGCTCGCGAGCCGGTCCGCGCCGTGTCCGCCGCCGGACTGACCGCCGTCGTCGGCACGGTGCCGCTCGGTGAGTTCGGAGAGGAGGCGTTGCGCAGCAACCTCGAGAATCTCGAATGGCTCGAGACGGTGGCGCGCACGCACGATGCCGTCGTGTCCGCCGTGGTGCGGTGGGCTCCGGCGATTCCCCTGCGACTGGCCACCGTGTATCTCGACGAAGCGCGCGTCTGCGACGTGCTCGAGGCGCGCCGGGCGGACTTCGACGCGGCGCTCACCCTCGTCGCGGGACGTACCGAATGGGGTGTGAAGGCGTACGCGGACGTGGAGGCGATCGCCGCCGGCGCTGTGGAGTCCGCTGGATCCGGAGCCGAGAAGGGAACCGGCACAGCCTATCTACTGCGGCGGAAGGCGCAGCTGTCCGCGCGGGAGGATGCCGAACGCGCCGCAGCGGACCGCGCCGACACCCTCCATGCACTGCTGCTGCAGCACTCGGCCGCGGGGCGCAGGCAACCTCCGACCGACCCTACGCTGAGCGGTCGACGGGACAGGATGGTGCTCAACGGCACCTACCTCGTGGACGACGCGCGCAGCGACGAGTTCGCCGACGCGGTCGCGGCGGCGCGCACCCAGTTCGACGGGCTCGAGCTGGAACTCACGGGTCCGTGGCCCCCGTACTCCTTCGCGGGTGTGGACCGGGGGAACCCGTGAGCGAGGTGCCCGAGGAGCGGCGGATCGCGCTCGTCGACCTGCTCGACCGGGTGCTGGCCGGTGGTGTCGTCATCGTCGGCGACGTGGTGCTCTCGGTCGCCGACGTGGACATGGTCCGCATCTCGTTGCGGACCCTGATCTCGTCGGTCCGTGCCATCGCCGAGGACCAGTGGATCGAACAGCAGGGAATCGAACAGCAGGGAATCGAGGGTCCGTGACCGAATTCGGCGGGCTGCCACCGCGTATCGACTCCGACCCCGAATCCGTGGAGCGGGGTCTGGTCACCCTGGTGCTGACCCTCGTCGAGCTCCTCCGCCAGTTGATGGAACGGCAGGCACTGCGACGGGTCGACCAGGGCGACCTCAGCGACGAGCAGATCGAACGCATCGGCACCACGCTGATGCTGCTCGAGCAGCGCATGGACGAGCTGCGCGAGCATTTCGGCCTGACGCCCGAAGATCTCAACATCGATCTCGGGCCGCTCGGTCCCCTGCTGCCGCCACCCTGAACTTCGATCAGTTTCCGGTGACGTCCACCCGCTCGTGCTCGGTGACCGCCCCGGCCAGGACCCGCAGGTGGTCCTCGGTGCTGCCGAGAGTGTGTTCGATCGCGGTCAGCCTGCTGACGTAGTGCCCGACCGGATATTCGGCGGTCATACCGATACCGCCGTGCATCTGGATCGCTTCCTGCCCGATGCTGCGGGCGGACCTGCCGACCTGCAGCTTGGCCCGGGAGGCGACGGTCGGGTCGACGATGCCGTCGGACAGTGCCATCGTCGCGTACAGGCTCAGGCTCGTAGCGAGTTCGAGGAGCACGTACATGTCGGCGGCGCGGTGGGTCAGCGCCTGGAAGCGGGCGATGGGCGCACCGAACTGCTTGCGCTGCTTCAGGTATTCGGTCGTCAGCCGCAGAGTTTCCTGCATCGCGCCGACCGCTTCGGCGCACAGCGCGGCCTGCGCACGTACCTGTGCGGCGACGATCGCGTCGGCCGCGTCGGCAACGTCGGAGGCACCGAGCGGTTCGGCGGTGACGCCCTCGAGGGCGAGTTGGGCGCCGCGGCGTTCGTCGTGGGTGCGGTACGCGGTGCGGGTCAGGCCCTCGGCGGATGCGTCCACGAGGAACAATCCGGTTCCGCCCTCGGGCAGGGTCGCGGACACCACGAACGTGTCGGCGCAATCACCGTGCAGCACAGGGTTCTTGCGTCCCGTGAGGGTCCAGACGTCACCGCTGCGGGTCGCGGCGGTCCGCACGTCCGTGAACGGCCAGCGGCTACCGGGCTCGTCGTGTGCGAACGCGAGCAGCAGCTCTCCCTCGGCGACGCGAGGCAGGATCGCGCCGCGCTGCTCGTCGCTCCCGACCTCGGCGACGAGCCCACCGGGCGTGTACACCGCGTCGAGCAGGGGTTCCGGTGCCAGTGCGCGCCCGATCTCGGTCATCACGGCCATCGTCTCGACCGGCCCGGCGCCCATGCCGCCGTGTTCCTCGGGGAAGGGCAGCCCGAGCAGGCCGAGCTCGGCGAACTGCCGCCACACCTCCGGGTTCCAGCCACGGTCGGTCGCGGTGATCGCGTTACGGGTTTCCGCGTCGTACACCCCGGACAGCAGGTCGCGGGTGGTCTTGCGGAGCAGATCCTGTTCGGTGTCGAGTTCGAAATTCATGGTGGCTGCTCACAATCCGAGAATGGAGGAGGCGATGATCTGACGCTGGACCTCGCTCGATCCGCTGTAGATCGAGACCTTGCGGTTGTTGAGGTAGACCGGGGCGGAGCGTTGTGCCCAGTCGGGGGAGTCGATGCCGTCGGCGCCGACGGGCAGCGAATCGGGACCGGCGATGTCGGTGAGCAACTCGGTCGCGGCCTGCTGCAGCTCCGAGCCGCGCAGCTTCAGCAGCGACGACGCCGGATTCGGCTTTCCGTCGGCGGAACTCGCGACGACGCGCAGCTGGGTCAATTCCAGTGCCAGCAGCTCGTTTTCGAGTTCGGCGACGCGCGCGGCGAACAGCGGGTCGTCGAGCAGCGACCCGGATCCGAGGCGGACCTGGGCGGCGAGTTTCTTGGCGCGTGCGATGCGGACCTTCGTGGCGCCGACCCGCGCGACCCCGGTGCGCTCGTTGCCGAGCAGGAACTTCGCGTAGCTCCAGCCGGCGTTCTCCTCGCCGACGAGGTTCTCGGCCGGGACGCGCACGTCCTCGAAGAACACCTCGTTGACCTCGTAGCCACCGTCGATCAGCTTGATGGGGCGCACCGTGACGCCGGGCGTCTTCATGTCGATGAGCAGGAACGAGATGCCGGCCTGCCGTTTCGGTGCGTTCGGATCGGTGCGGACGAGCGCGAAGATCCAGTCGGCGTGCTGCGCGAGCGTGGTCCACGTCTTCTGGCCGTTGACGATGTAGTCGTCGCCGTCGCGGACCGCGCGGGTCTTGAGGGACGCGAGGTCGGAGCCGGCTTCGGGTTCGGAGAAGCCCTGGCACCACCAGATGTCGAGGTTCGCGGTCGCCGGGAGGAAACGTTCCTTGAGCTCCTGGGAGCCGAATTCGGCGATGACGGGACCGACCATCGCGGTGTTGAACGGCAGCGGGTCGGGGACGGACGCGAGCTGCAGTTCGTCGAGCCACAGGTGCCGCTGGACCGAGGTCCAGTCCTTTCCGCCCCATTCGACGGGCCAGTGCGGCACGGCGAGGCCGTGCGCGTTGAGGATCCGCTGGCTGGTGACGATGTCGTCGCGGCCGAGCGGGCGGCCGGCGGCCACGCGTTCGCGGAGCTCGGCGGGGATCTCGGTGGTGAAGAACGTGCGCAGTTCGTCGCGGAATGCGAGTTCCTCGTCGGTGAGAGTCAGATTCATGATGGCCTTCCGTCCCGGTGATGGACGCGGACGCGCGGCGGCTCCGCGTCGCCCCGACGATAAACCGTACACTGTTAGGACGTCCAGGTCCCCGCTTCGAGGAGGATGCCGATGGCCCGGCCCCGGACACCGCTGCTGAGCCGGCAGCTGATCCGCGACACCACCCTGCGCATGATCGACGAGCACGGCCTCGGGGACGTCTCGATGCGCCGGATCGCCACCGAACTCGGAGTCCGCGCGCCCTCGCTCTACACGCACTACCCGACCAAGGACGCGCTGCTCGACGACATCGGCAACCTCATCGCCGACGACGTCGACGTCTCGGGTTTCGAAACGGGCGACTGGCGGGAGGCGCTGCGCGCGTGGGCCCGCTCGTACCGGGCGGCGCTGGCCGCGCATCCCAACATGGTTCCGTACCTCGCCTCGAGTCCCGGCACACGCCCGGGGGCTCTCGACCGGGCCGATGCCGTCCACGGCGGTCTGACACGCGCGGGCTGGCCGCCGCGCACCGCCACCCTCATCGGCGCGTCCGTGAAGTACATCGTGCTCGGCGCCGCGATCGCGTCGTTCGCCGGCGGATTCCGCGGCGACCGCGACACCTACGACGACCGCTACCCGCACCTGGCGGACGCGCACCGCCTCGCCGAGCGCGCCGCGGAGATCGATCACGACAGTTTCGAGCTCGCGCTCGAGACGTTCCTCGTGGGACTCGAGCCGCAGTTCGCCGCGCTCGGCGGCAGCCGCTGATCCGGTTTCGGATGCAGGAGGCGATCGGTGGTCCTACCGTGGTTTCCATGACGCGCCCCATCCGCATCGGACTCCAACTCCAGCCCCAGCATCAGCCCGACTACGGCGTCATCCGCGACACCGTCCTGCGCGCCGAGGACGCCGGCGTCGACATCGTGTTCAACTGGGATCACTTCTATCCGCTCACCGGTGACCCCGACGGTGCTCACTTCGAGTGCTGGACGATGCTCGGCGCCTGGGCCGAGCAGACCGAGCGCGTCGAGTTCGGCGCACTCGTCACCTGCGGCGGTTACCGCAACCCGGATCTGCTGGCCGACATGGCCCGCACCGTCGACCACATCAGCGGTGGGCGGCTGATCCTCGGCATCGGGGCGGGCTGGTTCGAGAAGGACTACGAGGAGTACGGCTACGAGTTCGGGACCAAGGGTGCGCGCCTCGCCCTACTCGCCGAATATCTGCCGCGCATCACCGCGCGGCTCGGCAAGCTGAATCCACCCCCGACACGCCATATCCCGATCCTCATCGGCGGTGGTGGCCCGCGGAAGACACTGCCGCTCGTCGCGAAGTACAGCAACATCTGGCACAGCTTCGGTGACCTCGGCACCCACGTCGAGAAGTGGGGAATCGTCGAGAAGCGGTGCGCCGAGATCGGCCGGCACGCGTCGGAGATCGAACGGTCGGTGCCGTGGCCCGGCGTCGACCAGGCCGCCGCCTACGCGGATGCGGGGGTCACGCTGTTCACCGTCGGCGTCAGCGGCCCGGACTACGACCTGGCGCCACTGGTCGAGGCCATCGGGTGGCGTGATGAGAACTCGCCGCCGCCGCTGTCCGGTCTCGCCTGACCCGTCACCCCACTACTGTCGGGTTCATGACACGACAGGTGAGTGTGTGGGGTGGAACTTTCTGGCTGAGCGGGAAGACCCGGGAAGCGGCGCTGGACGCGGCGCGCGAACTCGATGAACTTGGGTATTCGAGGCTGTGGACGTCCGGCGGATTCCGGGACGGCGTTCCGTCGATCTACGGCCAAGTTCTGGATGCGACAACGCGTCTCGGTGTCGCCAGCGGCATTCTGAGCATCTGGCACGCCGATCCGGCGGCCACCGTCGAAACCGTCCGCGGGTTCGAGGAGGATCATCCGGGCCGTTTCCTGCTCGGCCTCGGCACGAGCCACGCGCCCGTCGTCGACGCGAAGGGCCCGAACACGTACGCCAAGCCGTACAGCCGGATGGTCGAGTACCTCGACGCCCTGGACGCCGAGGGGTTGCCGTCGGAGCGCCGGGTGCTGGCCGCACTCGGGCCGCGCATGCTCACCCTGTCCGCCGAGCGGTCCGCGGGTGCGCACCCCTACTTCGTCCCTGCCGAGCACACCGCGCAGGCACGGGACATCCTCGGTGACGGTCCGCTGCTGGCACCGGAGGTCGCGGTGGTGCTCGAGCGCGACGAGGACACCGCCCGCGCGATCTGGCACGCGTACATGAGCTCCTACCTGGCGCTGCCGAACTACTCGAACAACCTTCGTCGTCTCGGATACAGCGACGACGACCTGACCGGGGGCGGCAGCGACAAGCTGATGGACGCGCTGATTCCGTGGGGTGATCTCGACACGGTGGTCGCGGGGATCGAGAAGCACTACGAGGCCGGGGCCGACGAGGTCGCGATCCAGGTGCTCACCGCCGACCCGTTCACGTTCCCGAGTTCCGCGTATCGGGAGCTCGTCGGGGCACTTGTGTAGACGGAGCTCTGTGTGCCTTTGTGGCGGTCCCAGCCGCCACAAAGGCACACGGGCGGGTTAGCCCGCGCGGAACTCCTTGCCGGAGACGATCGCGGACGGCCTTCCGTCCGGACCCACCGGAATGTCGCCTTCGACCGTGGTGCGGTAGAGCACGCGGTCGACGTCGAGATGATCGAGATCGGACGGCGCTCGATGCGCCGTCGCGCGGTTGTCCCAGATCGCCAGACTGTCCTTCCGCCAACGGATCCGGGCGGTGTATGCGGGGTCGGTGATCTGCTCGAACAGCAGGTCGAGGATGCGGTCGCTCTGACTCGGTGACAGACCGATGATCCTGCTCGTGAAGCCCGGATTGACGAACAGCAACTTCTCCCCGGTTTCCGGATGTACCCGCACGACAGGGTGCTCCGAGACCGTCGGCCCCGCCGCGGCCGCCTTCGCCACCGTGCTCGTCGCGCTGTAATACGGCTTCCGTCCCCCGAATCGGTGCTCGGCACGCAACCCGTCCACGAAGTGCTTGAGCGAGCCCGGCAGATCCGCGTACGCCGCCGCGAGATCGGTGAAGTGGGTGTCCCCGCCGACGTCCGGAACGAGTTCGGCGCGAAGGACGGACAGCGCCGGCGGGTTCACCACCGCGGTCACGTCGGTGTGCCACCAGTTGGCGTAGCTGACCTTGCGACTGCCGAATTTCTCTGCGTACAAACGGCTGTCGACTTCGAGGATCTGCGGGTATCCCGGTGCCCCCTTCTCGGTTTCGAGCGGGTGCGAGGGTGTGACCTTTCCGAAGTACGACGTCAGCCGGATGTGTTCGTCGTGGGTCAATCGCTGATCCGCGAAGTAGAGAACCTTGTGCTTCAGCAGTGCCGCGCGTAGTGCCGCGATCGTCTCGGCCGGCAGTTCGGAGGACAGGTCGACGCCCGAGATCTCGGCTCCGATGTGTCCGGCGATCGGTGCCACGGAGAGGGAGGAGACCAGGTTGGGGCGGTCGTCGACGAGTGTCATGGATCCACTTTCGGTTCGAGCGAAACGAGGGTGCCGTGAACGGTAGTGCGGACCAACGGATCCGGGACCGGTTGGAATCGACACGGTTCGAATCCGTCCGCGGAACAGGGCGGCCCTTGCCTCCGGACCTGTCACTCTGTTAACTGTAGTTGCGGTCGTCGTTCGCTCCGAACGACCGCCCCGTCGACCCAGGGAAGAGACGTCATGGACATCGAAGTACTCGGACGCGTACTGACCACGCTGCCGGAGAACGACGACCACCCGTACCGCACCGGCCCGTGGCGGCCGCAGCACACCGAGTGGCGCGCCGACGACCTCACCGTCGTCGGCGAACTTCCGCGCGACCTCGACGGCGTCTACCTGCGCAACACCGAGAACCCGGCGCATCCCGCACTCGAGGGTCTCTACCACCCGTTCGACGGCGACGGCATGATCCACGCCGTCGGATTTCGCGACGGAAAAGCGTTCTACCGCAACCGGTTCGTCCGCACCGACGGCTTTCTCGCCGAGCAGGAGGCCGGAGGCCCGCTGTGGGCGGGCATCGCCGAGCGCCCCGAGAACTCGATCCGGCAGGACGGCTGGGGCGCGCGCGGTCGCATGAAGGACGGCTCGAGCACCGACATCACCGTGCACAACGGGGTCGCGCTGTCGAGTTTCTGGCAGTGCGGTGAGCTGTACCGCCTGGATCCGACCACGCTCGAGACGCTCGGGAAGTCGACCTGGCACGGCGACTTCCCGTCCACGGGTGTCTCCGCGCACCCGAAGGTCGACGAGCGGACCGGCGAGATGCTGTTCTTCGACTACACCACCGACGCGCCCTACATGCACTACGGCGTCGTCGACGCACAGGACCGCCTGGTGCACTACGTCGACGTGGAACTGCCCGGTCCGCGCCTGCCGCACGACATGGCCTTCACCGAGAACTACGCGATCCTCAACGACTGCCCGCTGTTCTGGCTGCCGCAGCTCCTCGAACGCGGCCGGTACGTCCCGAAGTACCACCCGGACATGCCGATGCGCCTCGGGGTGATCCCGCGCCGCGGCAACTCCGACGAGATCGTGTGGTTCGACGCCGACCCCACCTACGTCCTGCACTGGACCAATGCCTACGAGAGCGGCGACGAGATCGTCCTCGAGGGCTTCCACCAGAGCGACCCCGAACCCGCCGACGACGGAAACGGCGACATCTACAAACGGCTGTTCCGGTCCCTCGCTCTCGACCGCATGGGCACCCACCTGCACCGGTGGCGGCTGAACCTGCGCACCGGTCAGGTGAAGGAGGAACGGCTGTCCGAGTCGATCACCGAATTCGGCATGATCAACCCGCACCACGCGGGGGTGCCGCACCGCTACACCTACGCCGCGACGGGCGTGCCCGGCTGGTTCCTGTTCGACGGCCTCGTCAAGCACGACGTGCTCACCGGCAACGAGGAGCACTACGCGTTCGGCGACGGCGTGTTCGGCAGCGAAACCGTGATGGCGCCGCGCATCGGGTCGACGTCCGAGGACGACGGCTACCTCGTCACCCTCGTCACCGACATGAACGAGGACCGCTCCGAATGCCTCGTGTTCGATGCGCAGAACGTCGCCGACGGTCCCATCGCGCGGATGCAGCTGCCCGAGCGGATCTCGAGCGGCACGCATTCGACGTGGGCCGCCGGATCGTCGCTACCCGGCTGGCGTGAGGACGACCGGCCGGGCAGCACGATCGGCTTGTAAGCTGCCCCGGTGCCCGGTCCCACCACGTTCACCACGCTCGAACCGGGCGGCGACAACGCGCTCGCGGTGACCCTCGGGATCCTCGGCGACGAATGGAACCTGTGGATCCTCCGCTCGGCACTGCTCGGCGCACGCCGGTACGGCGACTGGATCGCGCGCGGTCCCATCTCCCACGCGGTGCTGACCGCGCGGCTGGGCCGGTTGACCGAGGCCGGGTTGTTCGAGAAGGTCGTCTACCAGCAGCAACCGGTACGCCACGAGTACGTGCTCACCGCGCGCGGACGCAGCGTGTGGACCGTCCTCGTGAGCATGTGGGCGTGGGAGCAGCACTGGTCGGCCGATGCGGGAGCGCGCCTGCCGCGTCGGCGCCACACCGCGTGCGGGCAGC
>NZ_JBMBTE010000121.1:0-14565 GCF_048897285.1 Rhodococcus sp. O3 | reverse complement strand
TTACCAAGGGCAACTGCGTCCCGCGGCCTAGACTCGTGTCTCACCTCTACGTAGACATCGTGTCTCACCTCTACGTAGACATCGTGTCTCGCATCTACGTAGACAGCACAGCGGCCGCAGCCGCCACAAAGGCACACGGGAAGCGCTAGCTTCACTGCATGGCACTGAGCATCGGCATGATCACATTCGACAGCACGGATCCCGGAACGCTCGCCGAGTGGTGGGCCGAGCAGACGGGCGGGCGCATCGACCAGGACAACGGCGGATTCTTCTACATCGTCGCCCTGCCGGACTCGCCGCAGCGGCTCGGCTTCCAGAAGGTCGCCGACCCCACACCGGGCAAGAACCGCGTCCACCTCGACCTCGGCACCGAGAACCTCGACGACGAGGTCGCGCGGCTCGTGGCCGCCGGTGCGACCGAGGTGCACCGCGAGGACATGGGCGAGTTCCGCTGGGTGACGCTGACCGACCCCGACGGCAACCACTTCTGCGTCGCCTCCGGTCACTGAATATTTGCCGGTGTTGCGTTGTGGCGGTCCCAGGCGCCACAACGCAACACCGGAAGCGGCAGCTTCACCTGGTGTGGATTCCTCGCGGTGGTGCGAGGATGCAGGAATGTCTTCTCTCACACGCGCCGACGCCCAGGGGCTGTGCAATTTCGTCGATCTGTCACCGTCACCGTTCCACGTGTGCGCGACCGTCGCGGCCATGCTCGCCGACGCCGACTTCGACGAACTGACCGAGACACAGCCCTGGCCGACCGAGCCCGGGCGGTACTACGTGATCCGCGGCGGTTCGCTCATCGCGTGGACCACCGAGGGGGAGGGCACGACGGACGCGTCCGGCACGACCCGGCCGTTCCGGATCGTCGGCGGGCACACCGACAGCCCCAACCTTCGGGTCAAGCAGCATCCGGACCTGGTGTCGGCCGGCTGGCGGACCGTCGGCCTCGAACCGTACGGCGGGGCGTGGCTGAACTCGTGGCTGGACCGCGACCTCGGTGTCTCCGGCCGCCTGACGGTGCGCAACGGCGGGACCGCCTCGGACGTGCTCGTGCACGTCGACGACCCGATCCTGCGGGTTCCGCAGCTCGCGATCCACCTGTCGGAAGACCGCAAGGGCGTGCAGCTCGACCCGCAACGCCACGTGAACGCCGTGTGGGGTGTGGGGACCGAACCGCGTTCGTTCATCGGCTACCTCGCCGACCGGGCCGGGGTGGCCGCGGACGCGGTGCTCGGCTGGGAACTCATGACCCACGACCTGGCACCGAGTTCGCTGGTCGGGGTGGACGGCGATCTGGTCAGCGCACCGCGCCTGGACAACCAGGGCACCTGCTACGCGGGCGTGCACGCGCTGCTCGCCGCGGCCGAGCACGTCGTCCGGACCCCGGGCCCGTCCCCGATGCTCGTGCTGTTCGACCACGAGGAGGTCGGCAGCATGTCGGACCGCGGGGCGTTCTCCGACCTGTTGAACTCGGTGCTCGAGCGGATCGTGCTCGCGCGCGGTGGTGGTCGCGAGGAGTTCCTGCGCACGCTGGCCGGGTCGATCGTCGCCTCCGGGGACATGGCGCACGCGACGCACCCGAACTATGCGGAGCGGCACGAGCCGTCGCACCGGATCGAGGTGAACGGCGGACCGGTGCTCAAGGTCAACCAGAACCTGCGGTACGCGACGGATGCGGCCGGCGCCGCGGCGTTCGCCCTGGCCTGCGACCAGGCGGGGGTGCCGCTGCAGCGCTACGTGCACCGCGCCGACCTGCCCTGCGGTTCGACGATCGGGCCGATCACCGCGTCGCGCACCGGCCTGACCACGGTCGACGTGGGCGCCCCGCAGCTCGCGATGCACTCGGCCCGCGAGCTGATGGGCGCCGCCGATGTCGGCTCCTACGCGGACGCTCTGACCGCCTTCCTGACGCCGGCGGCCTAGCCTCCCGGCCGGACCGATCCGGTCCGGCCGGAGCGGGCTCACGTCCGGCGGTGGTACGCGACCGCGAGTCGCGCGAGTGCCACGGCGCCGACGAGCAGACCGAAATCGCGCAGCGCGATGTCGTAGTAGCCGGAGTAGGTCAGCAGGTTCACGATGATCCCGGCGAGCCATGCGGCGACGACCCAGGCTCCGATCCGGGGTGCGACGGCGACGAGGATGCCGGCCGCGATCTCGATGACGCCGACGAGGTACATGGCCTGCTGCGCGGTACCGGGCAGGATGTCGTCGATCCACGTGGCCAGGTAGCCGGGCCAGTCGGTCAGCAGGTTGGTGAACTTGTCGAGCCCGAACAGGATCGGGGCGACGGTGAAGACCGTGCGCAGTGCCAGAAACGCCTGATAGCCGGGGTCGTGGAGGTCAGCGCGCGCGGTGATGGCGGTGGGGGATGAGGTGGTGGACATGATGGGTCTCCCTCTGTCCAAGTTCTAAAAACTATCTGTGATGATTTTAGAATTGGCGGCGACATTTAGTCAACGAAATTCGGTTTTACAATTGAGGGATGGACCGCGCGCAGCAATCGGGGATCGCCGCCCTCGCGGCACTCGGCGAACCTGCCCGGAGCCGGCTCTACGACTACGTCGTGAGCCGTCGCGAACCGGTGGGACGCGACGAGGTCGCCACCGCCCTCGGTATCGCCCGCACGACCGCCGCCTTCCATCTCGATCGGCTCGTCGACGAGGGGTTGCTCGAGGTCGAGTTCGCCCGCCGGAGCGGGCGCGCCGGGCCGGGAGCCGGACGCCCCGCGAAGCTGTATCACCGGGCCGCCCGGCAGATCGACGTGACCCTGCCCGCGCGGCGCTACGAACTGGCGGGCCGGTTGCTGGCGGACGCGGTCGACGAGTCCGACCGTACCGGCGAATCGCCGCGCGCGATCCTGTCGCGATGCGCGGCCGAACTGGGCCGGCGGATCGGGGAGGACGCCGCCGGCGAGCGGACGGCCGAGGTCCTCGCGGACCACGGATTCGAACCGATCGAAGACGAGGGCGCCATCCGCCTCGGAAACTGCCCGTTCCATGCGCTGGTCGACGGTCACACCGACCTGGTGTGCGGCATGAACCTCGACCTGCTCACGGCGCTGCTCGACGGCCTGGGCGACCGCACCCTCCGCGCGTGCCTGGATCCCGCGCCGGGTTTCTGCTGCGTCCGATTGGTGCCGTCCGACCGGAGCGACCTCGGCTAAGGCCCACGTGAACCCCGTTCACGATGCGAGACTGAGTGCACCTTCCCGCCGAGGACGAACGGTGGTGATCGATGATGAGCGGTCCGTCGTTCCCCGACCATCTGCTGACGGTCGACGAGTGGGCGGCCCTGCCCGAGTACGAGCGCTACCGGCTCGAGCTCTGCGAAGGGGTCCTCGTCGTGTCCCCGCACCCCGGGTACCTGCACCAGCACGTCACGTTCGCACTGGTCGACGCGCTCGCCGAGCAGCTCCCCGACGAGCTGTGCGTCCTCGGCGACGTCGAGGTGCTGCTCCCCGGTGAGCCGCCGACGATCCGCTGCCCGGACGTGATCGTCGTCGACCGGGCCCTCGTCGAGGCCGATCCGGACCGTGCGACCGCCGCCGATGTGCGGCTCGTAGTCGAGGTGACGACCGCGGGCAGCGGACGGACCGACCGGGTCACGAAGTTCTCCGAATACGCGGAGAGCGGGATCCCGCAGTACTGGATCGTCGATCTCACCGAACCGGCCGTGCTCGCGACGTTCACCCTCGAAAACGGGTGGTACCGATTCGACGGCGAACAGGGGGGAACGATGACGCTGCCCGTGGCCGGTCGCGACGTGACCGTCGACCTGGAAGCGCTCACCCTCGCGCGGGCGAGCGCCCGGGGCGTGCCCGCCGACGCACCGGTGGCACCCGATGACAGTTCTCCCCGATAGACTGACCGCGGCAGTGCGCGCCCGGCCTGCCGTTTCGATCCCAGAGTGAAGGGACCCGACGCCCAGTGTCACCGCAGGTGGATACCGTCACCCACGCCGCCGAGACTTCCGATCTTGCTCAGCCGTACGCCGAGCTGGGTCTGAAGGACGACGAGTACGCCCGCATCAAGGAGATCCTGGGCCGCCGTCCCACGGACGCCGAACTGGCGATGTACTCCGTGATGTGGTCCGAGCACTGCTCCTACAAGTCGTCGAAGGTCCACCTGCGCTACTTCGGGGAGACCACCACCGACGAGATGCGTTCCTCGATGCTGGCCGGCATCGGTGAGAACGCCGGTGTCGTCGACATCGGAGACGGCTGGGCGGTGACCTTCAAGGTCGAGTCGCACAACCACCCCTCGTACATCGAGCCCTACCAGGGCGCGGCCACCGGTGTCGGCGGCATTGTCCGCGACATCATGGCGATGGGTGCACGCCCGATCGCGGTCATGGACCAGTTGCGTTTCGGTGCCGCGGACCATCCCGACACCCGTCGCGTCGTCGACGGCGTGGTGCGCGGTGTCGGCGGCTACGGCAACTCCCTCGGCCTCCCGAACGTCGGCGGCGAGACCGTGTTCGACGCCTCCTACCAGGGCAACCCGCTGGTCAACGCGCTGTGCGCGGGCGCGATGCGCGTCGAGGACCTGCACCTGGCGTTCGCGTCCGGCACCGGCAACCGCATCATCCTGTTCGGTGCCCGCACCGGACTCGACGGCATCGGCGGCGTGTCTGTCCTCGCGTCCGAGACGTTCGACGATAGTGCCGGCGGCCGCCCGAAGAAGCTGCCGAGCGTGCAGGTCGGCGATCCGTTCACCGAGAAGGTGCTCATCGAGTGCTGCCTCGACCTGTACCGCGAGAAGCTGGTCGTCGGCATCCAGGACCTCGGCGGCGCCGGCCTGTCCTGCGCGACGTCCGAGCTCGCCGCCGCCGGTGACGGCGGCATGCACATCTACCTCGACCGTGTCCCGACCCGCGCGAAGGGCATGACCCCCGCCGAGGTGCTGTCCTCCGAGTCGCAGGAACGCATGTGCGCGGTCGTCGCGCCCGAGAACGTCGAGGCGTTCATGGCGGTCTGCAAGAAGTGGGACGTGCTGGCAACCGACATCGGTGAGGTCACCGACGGCGAGCGCCTGGTCATCACCTGGCACGGTGAGACCGTCGTGGACGTGCCGCCGCGCACCGTCGCACACGAGGGCCCGGTCTACGAGCGTCCCGTGCAGCGTCCGGAATCGCAGGACGCGCTGATCGCCGACACCACCGCCGGCCTGAAGCGCCCGGAGACGGCCGACGAACTGAAGGCCACGCTGCTGAAGATGCTCGCGTCGCCGGCCCTGTGCAGTCGCAAGTGGATCACCGAGCAGTACGACCGCTACGTGCGCGGCAACACCGTGCTGGCGGAGAACGCGGACGCCGGTGTGGTCCGCATCGACGAGGAGACCGGCCGCGGTATCGCCCTGGCGACCGACGCGTCGGGCCGCTACACCCAGCTCGACCCGTACGCGGGCGCGCAGCTCGCGCTCGCCGAGGCGTACCGCAACGTCGCCACCACGGGCGCGACCCCCAAGGCCGTGTCCAACTGCCTCAACTTCGGTTCGCCGGAGGATCCGGCCGTGATGTGGCAGTTCCAGCAGGCGGTGCGCGGCCTCGCCGACGGATGCGCCCAGCTCGGCATCCCCGTGACCGGCGGCAACGTCAGCTTCTACAACCAGACCGGCTCGACCGCGATCCTGCCGACCCCGGTCGTCGCGGTGCTCGGCGTCATCGACGACGTGCACCGTCGTATCCCGACCGGTCTGGGCCTCGAGCCCGGCGAGACGCTCATCCTGCTCGGCGAGACCCGCGACGAGTTGGACGGATCGATCTGGGCTCAGGTCGAGCACAATCACCTCGGTGGTGTGCCCCCGAAGGTGGACCTCGAGCGCGAGCGGCTCATCGCGGAGATCCTCGTCGCCGGTTCGCGCGACGGCCTGATCTCGGCGGCCCACGACCTGTCCGAGGGCGGCCTCGCCCAGGCGGTCGTCGAAGCAGCGCTCGCCGGTGAGACCGGTTGCCGGATCCTGCTTCCCGAGGGTGTGGACCCGTTCGTGACGCTGTTCTCCGAATCCGCCGGCCGGGTGCTGGTCGCGGTGCCGCGCACCGAGGAGTCCCGCTTCACGGGGATGTGCTCGGCGCGCGACCTGCCGTGGGTGCGGATCGGTGTCGTCGACGAGGGTTCGGATTCCGTCGAGGTGCAGGGCCAGTTCGCGGTGACCCTGGCCGAGCTGCGAGAGGTCTACGAGGGCACTCTTCCCGCCTTGTTCGGGTAGCCATGGCCAGTACCCAGGTCGATCGGTTGGCGTTGATCGAGGCTCGCCAGGGCCAGGTCATCGCCGCGGTCACCGACTTCGGTGACCGTCACCCCCTCACCGCACGGGTGTGGGGGTGGCTGAGCCTGGATTTCACCGGAATCGCCTTCGCGGCCTTGTTCTTCTGCTGGTCGCTGTCGCCGTCGCTGCTGCCGCGCGACTGGTTGTTCCAGGGTCTCATCGGCGGTATCAACGCGGCGATCGGCTACGGCGTCGGATGTGCGGTGGGCTGGGCCGTCGACCGGGTCGTGTTGTCGCGGGTGCGGTGGTGGCCGCCGCCGATCCCGGTGCTGCGGGCGATCAAGGTCGCGGTGCCGGTCGCCGCGATCGTCGCGTCTCTGATGGCGTTGGTGTTCTCGGCGGTCCAGCAGCGTCAGCTCGCGGCGCTGATGGGCGCGGAGGGCACGACGACCAGTGGTTACCTACGCACCCTGGCATTGGCGCTCGCGGTCTCCGGCCTGCTCGTAGCCCTCTGGCGCGGTCTACGCGACATCGGCAGATGGATTGCGAGACAACTGATCCGGCGTCACCTTCCGGCCGGTCTCGCCCGCACCCTCGGCGTGCTCGTGGTCGTGCTGATGACGGCCATGCTCATCGACGGCGTCCTGATCAGGGGAACCTACGCGATCGTCAACTCCGCGTTCGGTATCCAGGACGCCGAGACCCGGCCCGGTGCCGTCCAGCCGATGAACCCGGAGAAATCCGGCAGTCCCGAATCGCTGGCCCCGTGGGACACCCTCGGTTTCGAGGGGCGCAACTTCGTCTCCCGCGGACTCCACGCCGGCGACCTCGAAGCCGTCAACGGCACCCCCGCGAAGGAACCCATCCGCGTGTACGTCGGGCTCGGCACCGCCGACACCGTCGAGGAACGCGCGGATCTGGTGATCGACGAACTCGAACGCACCGGAGCCTTCGACCGCAAGGTGCTGGTGGTCATCCCGACGACCGGCACGGGCTGGGTGAACCCCACCGCCGCACAGGCCATGGAACTGGTCCACAACGGCGACCTCGCGATGGTCGCGTGGCAGTACTCGTTCCTGCCGAGCTGGATCTCGTTCCTCGCCGACCGCGACAAGGCCGCCGAGGCCGGCCGGATCCTCGTCGACCGTGTCCACGAACGCTGGCTCGCCCAGCCGCCCGATCGGCGGCCCGAGCTGTACGTCTACGGGGAGAGCCTCGGAACCCAGTCGGGGGAGGGGGCTTTCGACACCCTCGCCGACATCCGCGAGACCGTGGACGGGGTGCTGTGGGTCGGACCGCCCAACGCCAACCGGCTGTGGCATCAGCTCGTCGATCGCCGCGACCCCGGCACCCCCGAGGTGCAGCCGGTGTACGCCGACGGCATGGTCGTGCGGTTCACCGACGACGCGGAAGACCTCGACAACCCGCCCAGCCCGTGGCTCAGCCCGCGCGTGCTGTACATCCAGCACGCGTCCGACCCGGTGGTGTGGTGGTCGACCGATCTGCTGTTCACACGCCCCGACTGGCTGTCCGAACCCCCCGGGCCGGACCGGCTCCCGCAGATGCGCTGGTTCCCGATCGTCACGTTCTGGCAGGTTTCGGCGGATCTGACGAACGCGGCGGGCGTACCCGACGGACACGGCCACAACTACGGCACCGAGGTGCTCGACGGATGGGTCGCGGTGACCCAGCCGGAGGGCTGGACCTCCACCGACACCGAACGGGTGCGGTTCGCGCTCGAGGCGCTCGCCGGCACCCAGGGGCCGGAGAAGTGAGCCGCTTCGGTCTGGTGGGACCGGCTGTCGCGGCGGGAGCGGTCCTGTGGAGCGCGACCCTGCCGTCGGCACCGCTCGGCGCGCACGGGCGGACGTGGGCGTCGGCAGGAGTGGGGGTGTGCGCGGTGGTCGCCGCCCGCGCGTCGGGCATGAACCGCACCGAGCTGGGGCTCGACCCCGCCCGCGTCCCGTCCGGATTGCGCTGGGGCGGTGCGGTCGCGGCGGCGGTCCTCGGTGGCTACGCGCTCGCCCTGACCGTGCCCGCGGTACGCGACCGGATCGCGGACTCGGCCGGCGCCGGCCGCGACGACTTCTGGACCTGGATCACGTTGCACATCCCGGTGGGGACGGTGCTCGCGGAGGAACTGCTGTTCCGCGGGGTGCTGACACCGCTGGTGAGCCCCGCGGTGCACGCCACCGCGTTCGGGTTGTGGCACGTGCGACCGGCGATGATCGCGGGGGACAGCGTCGCCGGGACGGTCGCGGTGACCGGCCTGGCCGCGCTCGGTTTCGACTGGTTGCGCCGGCGCAGTGGCAGCGTCCTCGCGCCCGCCCTCGCGCACCTGGCGATCAACACCGGGGGAGCGGCCGCGGCACGTCTGATGGGGACCCGGCGTCGCGTGCGCATGTCCTAGGCTGCCTACCCGTGGCACCCCGCAAACCCGTCGACCCCGCCGAACTCAGAGACGCCCTGCTGCGGGTCGCGCCGTGGCTGCGCGACGAAAGCGACGACCGGCCGGCGCGGGCGGATCTCGCCGCGGCGGTCCGGCTCAGCGCGCGCACCCTCGAGCAGGTGGCGCCGGGAGCCAGCGTGGAGGTGCGGGTACCGCCGTTCGTCGCGGTGCAGTGCATCGAGGGGCTGCGGCACACCCGCGGCACACCGCCGAACGTCGTCGAAACCGAGCCCCGCACCTGGCTGCTGCTCGCGACCGGCCTGCTCGGATACGACGACGCGGTCGCGTCCGGGAAGCTCGATGCGTCCGGGAGCCGGGCCGCGGAGATCGCCCACTGGCTGCCGCTGATGCGGGTCGTGTGACGAGTCCCGGATAGGGGTTACCGGAACCTGCTCGTAGAATGGGGATGCCCCGCCCTTGTCCAGCCCCAGGGAGCACCCCGGTGACCAGTGCCGATCTGTCGGTCCACACTCGCAATCTTCTCGCCTCAGACGAACCCGAAAACGAGCCTCGCGAGGAGTGCGGCGTCTTCGGAGTCTGGGCTCCCGGCGAGGACGTGGCGAAGCTCACGTACTACGGCCTCTACGCGCTGCAGCACCGCGGCCAGGAAGCGGCCGGCATCGCCGTCGCGGACGGCTCGCAGGTGCTCGTCTTCAAGGATCTCGGCCTGGTGAGCCAGGTGTTCGACGAGCAGACGCTCGCCGCGATGCCCGGCCACATCGCCGTCGGCCACTGCCGCTACTCGACGACCGGATCGACGACCTGGGAGAACGCGCAGCCGATCTTCCGGACGACTGCAGCCGGCACCGGTGTCGCGCTCGGCCACAACGGCAACCTCGTCAACACCGCGGAACTCGCCCAGCGAGCCCGTGAACTGGGCATCATCGACCCCGCCCGGCCCGGTGCCGCGACCTCGGACTCCGACCTCGTCGGTGCGCTCCTCGCCCACACCGTCGCCGAAGGCACCCTCGAGCAGGCCGCGATGAAGCTCTTCCCGAAGCTGCGCGGCGCGTTCTGCCTGACGTTCATGGACGAGCACACCCTGTACGCGGCGCGCGACCCGTGGGGCATCCGCCCGCTGTGTCTGGGCCGCCTCGACCGCGGCTGGGTCGTCGCGAGCGAGACCGCGGCCCTCGACATCGTCGGCGCATCCTTCGTCCGCGACATCGAGCCCGGTGAGCTGCTCGCGATCGACGCCGACGGCGTGCGGTCGTCGCGGTTCGCGAATCCCGAGCCCAAGGGCTGCGTCTTCGAGTACGTCTACCTCGCCCGCCCCGACTCCACGATTGCCGGCCGGTCGGTGCACGCGACGCGTGTCGAGATCGGCCGTCGTCTCGCGAAGGAACACCCGGTCGACGCGGATCTGGTGATCCCGGTGCCCGAGTCCGGGACACCCGCCGCGGTCGGCTATGCGCAGGGTTCGGGCGTGCCCTACGGGCAGGGCCTGATGAAGAACGCCTACGTGGGCCGCACCTTCATCCAGCCCAGCCAGACGATCCGTCAGCTCGGTATCCGGCTCAAGCTCAACCCGTTGCGCGAGGTGATCCGCGGCAAGCGGCTCGTCGTCGTCGACGACTCGATCGTGCGCGGCAACACCCAGCGCGCCCTGATCCGGATGCTCCGCGAGGCAGGGGCTTTGGAAATCCACGTGCGGATCGCGTCCCCGCCGGTCAAGTGGCCCTGCTTCTACGGCATCGACTTCGCCTCCCCGGCGGAGCTGATCGCCAACGGCAGCGGCACCCGCGACGACGCCACCCACACTTCCGAACACGACTTCGACGAGATGGTCGAGATGGTGCGCCGCTCGATCGGCGCCGACTCGCTCGGCTACATCTCCATCGACGGCATGATCGGCGCGACCGAGCAGCCCGCCTCGCGGTTGTGCGCGGCCTGCTTCGACGGTCACTACCCGATCGCGCTGCCGAAGGAGCACGCCGTCGGCAAGGACGTCCTCGAGGGCGTCGTCGACATCGAATCGGACACCCCCACGGTCCTCGACAACGACAACGCGGACGCGTTGAGCCGTCCCTGAGGTCCGGACTTTTCTCTCCTCGCGCACCGACGGTCCCGGCCGGTCCGGTACCGTAGGTGCGCGGCCGGCTGCTTTCGGCGTGCACACGCGCGTCCGAACGACGGTGCCGGCACACCTGTTCACCACAACTCGAGGCTGGAGCCGACAACCCATGACCGAGGACACAACCCCCGGAGCTTCCTACGCAGCGGCGGGCGTGGACATCGAGGCAGGCGACCGAGCCGTCGAACTGTTCGCGCCGCTCGCGAAGAAGGCGACCCGACCGGAGGTGCTCGGCGGCCTCGGTGGATTCGCGGGCCTGTTCGCGCTCAAGGGTGACTACAAGGAGCCCCTGCTGGCGTCGTCCACCGACGGGGTCGGCACGAAGCTCGCGGTCGCGCAGGCGCTCGACAAGCACGACACCGTCGGTCTCGACCTCGTTGCGATGGTCGTCGACGACCTGGTCGTGTGCGGGGCGGAGCCGCTGTTCCTCCAGGACTACATCGCCGTCGGCCGGGTCGTTCCCGAGCGGGTCGCAGAGATCGTCGGCGGTATCGCCGAGGGCTGCATCCAGGCCGGTTGCGCGCTGCTCGGCGGCGAGACGGCCGAGCATCCCGGTGTGATGGCGGACGGCGACTACGACCTGTCCGCGACCGGTGTCGGTGTCGTCGAGGCCGACAAGCTGCTCGGACCCGACCGGGTCCGTCCGGGCGACGTGGTCATCGCCATGGGCTCCTCGGGTCTGCATTCGAACGGCTACTCGCTCGCCCGCAAGGTGCTGCTCGAGATCGGCAAGATGAGCCTGACCGCGCACGTCGACGAGTTCAGCCGCACGCTCGGCGAGGAACTGCTCGAGCCGACCCGCATCTACGCCAAGGACTGCCTGGCGCTCGCCGCCGAGACCGAGGTCCGCACGTTCTGCCACGTCACCGGTGGTGGCCTGGCCGCAAACCTCGCGCGCGTCATGCCGAAGGGCCTCGTCGCCGAGCTGGACCGCACGACGTGGAGCCCGGCGCCGGTGTTCGGGATGATCGCTCAGCGCGGCCGCGTCGAGCGCGCCGAGATGGAGAAGACGTTCAACATGGGCGTCGGCATGGTCGCGATCGTCGCGCCGGAGGACGTCGACCGGGCCCTGGCCGTGCTCACCGCCCGGCACATCGACTGCTGGACCCTCGGAACCGTCCGCAAGGCGCAGGATCAGGACGACGTGCGGGCCGTGCTGCTGGGCGACCACCCGCGGTTCTAGCCGGAACGGCTTTCAAGCAAAGCACTGCGCCCGGGCCACCTGGATGGCCCGGGCGCAGTGCTTTGTGCTCAGGTGCGTGGCTGAGATCCCGGTTCCGGGGAGCATCCGCGCCGACGGGTGCGGAACCCGGACGACGCACCCTGCGCGGGTGCGTCGTGCGCCAGTAAGGGGAGCCGGTGTTGCCGGCTCCCCGATCCGTGCGTGGGATTACTCTGGGTCAGCGACGCCAGTCGTCGTCCGAGTCGTCGTCCCAACCGGAGCGTTGTTCAGCGAAGACTTCGTCCCGGTGCGAGATGGGTTCACCACCAGACAACTCTCGCTGGAGGCTCTCGAAGTCGGTGGACGGCGAGCTGTACTTGAGTTGCCGTGCAACCTTGGTCTGCTTTGCCTTAGCCCGGCCGCGGCCCATGGCTAACCCCCTCGCGCTTTGACGGGGCGGCCTGGGGAATTTGGCGGCCCCGGTGATGTGAGTATTTTCCTGCGCTCCACTCTAGCGTGGAAAAGTTCGTTCCGCCTCCACACACCCCTCCAGGGCCGTGTCCGATGCGTCTCACCTGGGCACGACCTGCGGCGACAGCGCGGTTCGTCGGGGGTTCGTCTGGCGATCGGAGGTCAGAACACCCCCGGAATGGCGCGAACGGTGCCCACGCGCTTGCCTCCGCCGAGCACCGGCTGCGAGGCGAGCGTCGCGAGTTCCTCCGACCAGTCGACGCCGAGCCGGTGCAGCAGCGCCGCGGTCAAGGGCAGCCGGGCACGCTCGTGACCGTCGTCGATCTTGAACGCGAACGCGGTGCCGTCCGGCAGCGCGCCGGCGTGGATACCGTCGGCCCCCGCCTTGCACATCAGGCCCGGCACCGCGGTCATCAGCCGGACGTCGTCCTTGCCGGTCCCGGAGATCAGGAACGGGTGGGCGCGCAGCGCGTCGGCGACCGCCCGCTCGGGAGTGTCCGGGGCCGCGGTGACGAGCCGCGAGTACGCGGACGCGAGGTTGAACAACGGCAGGGGAACGATGGGCAGGCCGCAGCCGTCGATGCCGAGTTCGGTGTCCTCGAAGTCGCCGGCCAGGTCCAGGACGGTGTCGACGACGGCCTGCTGCAGCGGATGGGCCGGGTCGAGGTAGGTGCGCGGATCCCAGTCGCTCCCGGCGCACGCGGCGAGCATCGCGGCGTGCTTGCCGGAACAGTTCATGTACACCGTGCGGGGCGGCCGCCCGGACGCGAGGACCTCGGCGCGGGCCAGTTCGTTGCCCGGCAGGTCCGCCGGGCACAGCAGGTCGGTCTCGTCGAAGCCGTACTCGTCGAGCAGGTCCTCGACGAGCTCGACATGCTCGGACTCGCCTTCGTGCGACGCGGTCGCGATGGCCAGCTCGGCGGTGGTGCGCGGGACGAAACCGTTTCGCAGCAGTGCCGTGGCCTGCAGCGGTTTGTTCGACGACCGCGGATAGATCGGGGTGTGCACCTCGCCCAGCGAGATCAGCACCTCGCCCCGCGGGTCCAGGACGATCAGGGAACCGCGGTGCACGCACTCGCGGAACCCGGACCGCACCACCTCCACCAGTTCGACGCTCACATCGCCCCCTGCACCTGTCGTACGGCGAGCCGCCGGCGGACCTTCTCGACGAGGGTCGGCGACAGATCCTGCTGCTGTTCGAGCAGCACCGCGAGCCGATCCGGGTCGCGTCCGGTGAACATATCCCGGACGGTGACGCCGTGTGCGGGAACGGACACCACCTCGATCGGGTCGCCCGCGGCGACCGGGCCCTCGGCGACGACCTTCAGGTAGGCGCCGGTGTCGCCGCGCTCGGTGAAGCGTTTGACCCAGCGCGGCTCGGCCGCCCACGTGCCGAACGTGCCGCACGGGGTGCGCGGCTCGGTCACCTCGAGCACCAGACCCCCGGTGCCGACCGCCCACCGTTCGCCGATCACCGCGTCGGTCGTCGGGATGCCACTCAGCCGCAGGTTCTCACCGAACCAGCCGGCGGGCAGGTCCCGGCCGAGTTCGGACACCCAGCGCTGCGCCTCGTCCTCGCCGTAGACGTACACGGCCTTGAAGCGGCCGCCGTGGTGCTCGGTGTCGCACTGACGGTCGCCGGTGAGGCCGTGCGGGCCCACGTGCACCGGACCGGACACAGGACGCTTGTCGATGGCCGTGACGGGAACCCGGCGGCTACCGCTGTCCCGGATCGCGTGCACCACGCACACCGCGTCCACCCGGCCGGGCCGGATGTCTGCGGCGGTCACCGGCCGCGCAGCCGTTCGACGGCCCGGCGGCCCGCCTGGACACCGGTGTCGTCCGGAACCGAGTCCGCGTCGATGGCCGCGGCGCACGGACCGGCGACCAACGCGGTTCCGGCGGGAACTGTGCGCTTGATCAGCGCGAGCGCGATCGGGCCGAGTTCGTGGTGGTCGACGACGGTGCCCAGACGTCCCACGGTCCGGCCGTCCGCGGTGACCGGGTCACCGGGCTCGGGCCGTCCGTCGGCGGATCCGTCGAGGTGCAGCAGCACCAGGTGCCGCGGTGGCTTGCCGAGGTTCTCGACCCGCGCGACCGTCTCCTGGCCGCGATAGCACCCCTTGTCGAGATGCACGGCGCCGAAGCGGTCGGGCCCGCCGATCCAGCGGGCCTCGTGCGGGATGGTGCGCTCGTCGGT
>NZ_JBMBTE010000120.1:0-14734 GCF_048897285.1 Rhodococcus sp. O3 | reverse complement strand
TCGTCGATGCCGGTGCCGCGGCCGACCGTGGCCACCGGTTCGGTGTTGGTGAGCGTCGCGATGAGCACGGTCGCGGGAGTGGTGTTGCCGATGCCCATGTCACCGGCGATGAGCAGGTCGGCACCCTCGTCGATCTCCCGGTCCGCGATCGCCCGGCCCGCGGCGATCGCCCGGATCGTCTCGTCCTCGGTGAGCGCGTCCTCGCGGTCGATGGAGCCGCTGGACCGGCGGATCTTGTACTCCGACACCGACGGGTCCGTGTCGGAGTCGACGGCGATGTCGACGACCCGCACCCCGGCGCCGGCAACGGTCGCGAGGATGTTCACGGCGGCGCCACCGGCGACGAAGTTCGCGACCATCTGCGCGGTGACCTCCGCCGGATACGCCGAGACGCCGTGGCGGGTGATGCCGTGGTCGCCGGCGAAGACCACCACGCGGGGTCGCCGGAAGGGGTGCGGCGGGACTTCACCCTGGCAGGAGGCGATCCAGCAGCCGAGGTCCTCGAGTCGACCGAGCGAGCCGGCGGGCTTGGTGAGTGCGAGCTGGCGGGCGTCGGCGCGTCGACGGACCTCCCGATCCGGGCTGACGACGGGAGGGAAGGTGGCGTCGAGGCCGGGAGAGGTCGGCGCGGGTTCGCTGCTCACAGTGCACCTTTCGAGGAGTGATCGGGGTAGACGCTACCAACCGCAGGTTTGGCAGGAATTCGACGGTAGATGTCATATCTGCCACTGTCGGCGGTGGTGACGCGAGCGCAGGATCGGACCATGTTCGAATTCGCCGTGATAGTCGTGTTCATGCTCGTCGTGGCGTTCGGAACCGAACCGGCCGCCCGCAGCAACGGGGCCGCCCGATGGGCGCGCAAGGCCTGGCTGCGCTTCAACCACTTCCGGCCACAGGACCCCCGGAAATCGGAGGAACCTGTGGCCGGAGAAGAGCGGTTCGTGATGGCGGCGCGCGGTGCGCCCCACCACTGAATCCCGAACGTCGGACGGTGGCGGCCCGTCAGACCGCGTCGCCGGGCTTGACCCGCGGCAGGGGTGCACGCAGCTTGCGGATCTGCGAGGCGCGCACGAAGGCATACCACCCGAGACCGAAACCGCCCTCGGTCGCTTCGGGGAAGCGGGCCCGCACCTTCTTGTTGATCATCCGGCCGAGGTAGATGCCCTCGATGACCATCAGCAGCATCATCACGAACATCGCGAGCGTGACGTACTGCTGGATGACCGGGCCCAGGAACATGGTGGCGATGAGCACCAGCGCCAGCGGCATGAACATGCCCACGAGGTTGCGGCGGCTGTCGACGAGGTCGCGCACGTACGCGCGGACGGGACCGCGGTCGCGGGGGAGCAGATACTTCTCCTCACCCGCCAGCATCCGGTTCCGTCGCTCGGAGGCGGCGGCGCGGCGTTCGGCGGCCTGAGCCTTGCGCTCGTCCTTCGACATGGACTTCCGCGCGGCCTTCTTGCGTTCGCGCGCCTCCTTCGCCGTCAGCGGCGCGGGCGCCACCGGGCCGCGGCGACGGCCCTCGGCTTCGCGGCGCTTGGGCGTCGGCCGTCCCTTGCCCGCGGTCTCCTTGCCACCGGACACCGGGGTGCCGGACTGTGCAGGCGTGACCTCGGACGCGGCGACGTCGGCGCTGCCGGACGACGCAGAGTCGTGGCTGTCGGATTCGTCGGAACTCCCGCGGCGTAGCAACTTCACCTCTCCAGGCTATGGGATATCCGGACACGTGGGGAAATCACCCCAGGTCTCGGTCGGTAGAGAGACGGAGACAACGTCCCGCAGTGGGTGAGGAATAGATGTACGCGCGGTACCGTTGACTCATCGGGGTCGTCTCGATACGACCTCCAGCAACGACTGCTTGACACGAACCACCAGGGAGCGCCCATGACTGTGCAGGACGAGACCGCCACTCACGGCGTCATCATGACCGAGGCCGCCTCCGCCAAGGCGAAGGCTCTTCTCGATCAGGAGGGCCGCGACGACCTCGCGCTGCGGATCGCAGTGCAGCCCGGCGGCTGCGCCGGACTCCGGTACCAGCTGTTCTTCGACGACCGGACTCTCGACGGTGATCTCACTGTGGACTTCGGCGGCGTCACGCTCGCAGTCGACCGCATGAGCGCCCCCTACGTCGAAGGTGCGTCGATCGACTTCGTCGACACCATCGAGAAGCAGGGCTTCACCATCGACAACCCGAACGCCACCGGCTCGTGCGCGTGCGGCGATTCGTTCAACTGAGTCCGCTCGACAGGGCCCCGGCACCGGAGGTGTCGGGGCCCTGTCGTCTGCGGGTAGCGTGTGAGCCCGGCTTTCCCGACCTCGCCGTGACCCCCGTGCCCTGGTGAGGCCCGCACTTCTGCACCCGTCGAAAGGCACAGCACCGTGACCATTGCCGTGACCGGCTCCATCGCGACCGACCACCTCATGCGATTCCCCGGTCGATTCGCCGAGCAACTCCTCGCAGACCAGCTCAACCACATCTCGCTGAGCTTCCTCGTCGACGACCTCGTCGTCCGCAGGGGCGGTGTCGGCGGGAACATCGCGTACGCCATGGGCGTGTTCGGCGGTGACCCGGTGCTCGTCGGCGCGGTCGGCGCGGATTTCGCCGAGTACCGGGCCTGGCTCGAGTCCAACGGCGTGAACTGCGAGTCGGTACTGGTGTCGACCACCGCGCACACCGCCCGTTTCGTGTGCACCACGGACGAGGACATGGCGCAGATCGCCTCGTTCTACCCGGGTGCGATGTCCGAAGCCCGCAACATTTCCCTCGCCGAGGTCGTCGAGACGCACGGCGTCGACCTGGTGCTGATCGGCGCCAACGATCCCGAGGCGATGGCACGTCACACCGACGAGTGCCGGGAACTGGGCGTGGCGTTCGCGGCCGATCCCTCCCAGCAGCTCGCCCGCCTCAGCGGTGACGAGGCCGCCCGGCTGATCGACGGCGCGGCGTACCTGTTCACCAACCAGTACGAGTGGGGTCTGCTGCAGCAGAAGACCGGCCTCACCGAGGACGAGATCCGCGCTCAGGTCGGGCTGCGGGTCACCACTCTCGGCGGCGACGGCGTCGAGATCGTCGACGCGGACGGCAACTGGGTCCGTGTGGGCGTCGTGCCCGAGCGCGCGAAGGTCGACCCCACCGGTGTCGGCGACGCCTTCCGCGCCGGCTTCCTGCTCGGTCACCGTGGCGGCCTGAGCCTCGAACGCGCCGCCCAGCTGGGCTGCCTCGTCGCCGTCTACGTGCTCGAGACCACCGGTACCCAGGAGTGGACGTTCGACCGCGCCGACGCCCTCAAGCGCCTGACCGACGCGTACGGCGAGGTCGCTGCCGACGAGATCGGCGCGCTGCTGCCGTAGCGGTGCGGCTTCGCCGCCCGTGTGCCTTTCCGGCGGTGGGAGCCGCCGGAAAGGCACACGGGCGCGTCAGCGCCTACAGGCTGACCGGGTAGACCGGTTCCTGGATCTCCGGCACGATCCGCTTCTCGACGAAGATGCCGTGCCACACCATGAAGCACAGGATCGTCCACAGGCGACGGCTGTGATCGGACACCCCGTCGCGGTGCTCGTTCAGCATCCGCGCGACCGCGGCCTTGTCGAAGATGTGGTCGGTGCCGGACTCGGCGATCTGCTGGTGCGCCCAGTCGAACAGCTCGGTGCCGGCCAGCCAGTGCCGCAGCGGCACCGGGAAGCCCAGCTTCGCGCGGTGCAGCACGTGCGGCGGAACGATTCCCTCCAGCGCCTGCCGCAGCGCGTACTTGCTCGTCTGCTTCGTGATCTTCTGCCCGAGCGGGATCTGCGAGGCCACCCGGAACACCTCGGGATCGAGGAACGGGACGCGCAACTCCAGCGAATTCGCCATCGTCATCTTGTCGGCCTTGACGAGGATGTCACCGCGCAGCCACGTGAACAGGTCCAGGTGCTGCATGCGGGCCACAGGATCCCATCCGGCCGAGCGCGCGTAGATCGGCGCCGTGACGTCCTGATGGGTCCATTCGGGGCGGAAATCGCGCAGCACCGACCGCAGCTGCGCGTCGTTGAAGCTGCGCGCATTGCCGTAGTACCGCTCCTCGAGCGGCATCGAGCCGCGATGCAGCAGCGACTTGCCGCGCGTGCCCTCGGGGATGCGCTCGGACAGCTTGCCGACGGCACGCCGCAGCCCTGCCGGAAGGTACTCGAACGGCTTGAGCGAAATGGGCTCGCGGTAGATCGTGTAACCGCCGAACAGCTCGTCGGCGCCCTCGCCGGACAGCACCACCTTGACGTGCTTGCGGGCTTCCTTGGCGATGAACCACAACGGCACCAGCGCCGGATCGGCGACCGGGTCGTCGAGGTACCAGACGATCTCGGGGATCGCCGCGGCGAACTCGGCGGGGGAGACCACCCGCACGATGTGGCGTGCACCGATCGCGGCGGCCGACTCGGCGGCCACGTCGACCTCGGAGTAGCCCTCCCGCTCGAAACCGGCGGTGAACGTGATGAGGTCCGGGTTGTGCCGCTTGGCCAGCGCCGCGATCGCCGTCGAGTCGATGCCGCCGGACAGGAACGACCCGACGGTCACGTCGGCACGCATGTGCTTGGCGACCGAATCCTCGAGCGCCTCGGCGATCTCGCGGTACCGATCCTGTTCGCGTCCGGCGGCGAACGGCCGAACCGGGAAGCGCGGCTCGAAGTACCGGGTGATCTCCGGTTCGCCACCGGGCCGGACCCGCGCGTAGCAGCCGGACTCGAGGCGACGGATCTGCCGGTGCAGCGTCTCCGGTTCGGGAACGTACTGCAACACGGTGTAGTGCTCGATCGCCCGCGGATCGAGGTCGGTGCCGATGCCGATCGCCCCGGCGAGCTCGAGCAGGCTCTTCTTCTCGCTGCCGAACGCGGTCCCGCCCGAACCGGTCGCCAGGAACAGCGGCTTGATGCCGAACGGGTCGCGGGCCAGGAACAGCTCCCGCGTGTGGGTGTCCCAGACGGCGAACGCGAACATGCCGCGCAGGCGACGCACCGCGTCCGCACCCCAGTGATGGAACGCCGCGACGATCGTCTCGCTGTCGCCTTCCGTCGCGAAGACGGCGCCGTGTTCCTCGGCGAGTTCCTTGCGCAACTCCAGGTAGTTGTAGATCTCGCCGTTGAAGGTCAGGGCGTACCGGTCGGGCTGGTCCTGCGGTCCCCAGCGCAGCGGCTGGTGCGAATGTGCGATGTCGATGATCGACAGGCGGTTGAATCCGAAGATCAGGTCGTCGTCGTTCCAGGTGCCGTGCTCGTCCGGCCCGCGATGCCGCAGACAGTGCATGGCGGAGTCGACCAGCGCGACGGCGTCGTCGCTGGTGCCGTCAGTGGTCAGTAGCCCGAGCAATCCGCACACGGCGTCCGTTACCTCGATTCCAGTAGGGGAGTGCCGGACCCATCGGGAACTTTCCCGCGAGGGCCGACGTTCGTCATGTGGAGTATGCCGCAGTGCGGGAAATCGAGCGGAGCGCGCATACCCGGAAAGTCGCCGTGACGTCGCCTGTCACCCGGCGACACGGCGTCCTGCGACGAGGCAATGTCTCAGGATCGACACGTTGTGCGCGCCCCGAGGGTGGATAGCGCGCCGGTTTGGTCTACGCTGCGTAGTAATTGGGCCTGCCCTCCGGGGTTGCCCTAATGGAATTGCGGCGATCAGGAAGGCGTGAACGTGGCGCAAGGTCGGATCCTTCGGCGGTTCGGACTCGCAGCATCTCTTGGCATTGCAGCCATGATGTTGACCGGGTGCTCCAGCGAAGAAGTCCTTCGTTTCGGCTGGCCGGAGGGCGTGACTCCCGAGGCCGACCGTATGCGTGAGCTTTGGACGTGGTCGGTTGTCGCCGCCCTCGTCATGGGCATTTTGGTGTGGGGTCTGACCTTCTGGGTGGTCATCTTCCACCGCAAGAAGAAGAACTCCCCCGAGTTCCCGCGGCAGACGGCGTACAACGTGCCCCTCGAGCTGGTCTACACGGCCGTTCCGTTCGTGGCCGTGTGTGTGCTCTTCTACTTCACCGTCGTGGTCCAGAACTACGTCCTGGAGAAGGAAGACAACCCGAACGTCGTCGTCGACGTGACCGGCTACCAGTGGAACTGGAAGTTCGGTTACCGCACTGTCGATCTCGGTGACGGCACGGCCAAGTACGACGGCATCGACTACGAGGCGCAGGAGGCCGTGGCTCAGCCCGAGCACGTTGCCGCCGAGGGTGACGAGCACGCGGTGGTTCCGCCGATCCACGGCAACCCGGTCGAGGACCTCTCGTACCTGCACTACGACAAGATCGAAACGATCGGCACCAGCAACGAGATCCCGGTCCTGGTTCTCCCGACCGGCAAGCGCATCGAGTTCGAGCTCGCCTCGTCCGACGTGATCCACGCCTTCTGGGTTCCCGAGTTCCTGTTCAAGCGCGACGTGAACCCGAACCCGCGCGAGAACAACTCCGATCCGGTCTTCCAGATCACCGAGATCGAGCGTGAAGGCGCGTTCGTCGGCCGCTGCGCCGAGATGTGCGGTACCTACCACGCGATGATGAACTTCGAGGTCCGCGCGGTGTCGCCGGAGAAGTTCGCGCAGTACATCGAGCTTCGCAAGCCGGCCGCCGAGGGCGGTCAGGGCCTGAGCAACGCCGAGGCCCTCGAAGCGATCGGCGAGTCGCCCGTCGCGACCACCACGTCCCCGTTCAAGACCGACCGCACCGACCGTTCGGCCAGCGGCGTCGCCGGCGAGTGACCGAACCCATCATCGACAAGGACAAGTGCTGATATGAAGATCGAAGCCAAGCTCTTCGAGGTCGTGACGGTGTTCTTCGTGCTCGTCGCCATCGTGTACGGAACGTTCACCGGCCTGTCCCGCACGGGCATCGAGTGGGCGGGCCTCACCGCGATCGTGCTCTCGGCAGGCCTGACCCTGATCATTGGCACCTACTTCCGGTTCGTGGCGCGTCGTCTCGACACCCGCCCGGAGGACTACGAGGACGCCGAGATCAGTGACGGTGCCGGCGACCTCGGTTTCTTCAGCGCCGGTAGCTACTGGCCGATCCTGCTCGCGGGTGCCGCGGCCTTCGCCGCCGTCGCCCTGGCGTTCTTCCACCCCTGGATGATCGTGGTGGCGGTCGCCCTGATCCTCGCCGCCGCGGCGGGCCTGGTGTTCGAGTACCACCTCGGACCCGAGAAGCACTGACGCAGAACGAATCCGCGCGACGGGCGCCGCACCTTCGGGTGCGGCGCCCGTCGCCGTTTCGGGTGTTCCTGCGCTCCGTCCGTCCACCCGGGTAAATCGATGCGAGCGTAATAGGGGACGGTTCCGGGAAAGATCCGTTCCACCGCGCCACCGGGCCCCCGACCGACGAGGGCGAGACGGTCCGCCAGGAGCTCTTCGTCCCAGAACCGGACCCTTTCCTCTGCCAACCCGCCTCCAGGACGCCCTCAGCGGGCCTGTGCGGCTCGTTCTCCTCGTCGCGGTGGTCGGGTGCCGCCCCCGCCGAAAGGCTCGGATATGCCGGCGTCGCGCGGTGATCGCGTCCCGAACGATCTCGCCGTCGTCTCCGCGGTGCGACACCGGACGAACACGTCCGGTGCAGCCCGCTGGAGGAATCCTGCGATGAGCGGCCACCCGGAAACACACCGATCACGGCCACGTCCACGGTGAAGGCCGTGGGCATGTAGTGGTTCCGCACGGCGACCACGTCGACTACGCGCACGACGGCCACCTGCATCGCGAACACGACGGGCATTTCGACGAGTGTGAAAACCCCGGGCATGGGAGCCGATTCGATCCGCCGAGCCAGCAGACAGTCGCGGGCTGCCGACAGCGCGCGGCTGTCTACCGGCTCGGCGGGAGCGAATCAGCGCGGTTGCGACGGGGGAGAAGGGCCCTACAGAAACGGGTGTGGCCCCGAACCTTGTCGGTTCGGGGCCACACCCGTGTGTTCCGGAACTGTCGGACGTCAGTGCGCCTGGCCGTCGCCGTCGCCGCTGCCTGCCTCGAGGCTGTGCACGCGGTTCTGGTAGTCCCGCAGGACCGTCCGCTGCTCGATCTCGGCCTCATGGTGGGCCGCTTCGAGCGCTGCCGCCTCGTCCACCGGATCGGGGGAGAGGAAGCTGCCGGCGCCGGGCTTGCCGGCGCTGCCGAGGCGGTTCATGCGCTTCGGCACCGGGGCACCCTGGTATTCCAGCGGAATCGGGTGGCCGTGCTCGTCCACCGGGCCGAGCGGCTGGTGGATCTCGATGTACTCACCGTGCGGCAGGCGACGGACGATGCCCGTCTCGATGCCGTGCTCGAGCACCTGGCGGTCGCTGCGCTGCAGGCCCAGGCAGAACCGGTACGCGATGTAGTAGGCGAGCGGCGGCAGGATCACCATGCCGATGCGGCCCATCCACGTCGTCGCGTTGATCGAGATGTCGAACTTGTACGCGATGAGGTCGTTGATGCACATCAGGGTGAGCACCAGGTAGAACGTGATCGCCATTGCGCCGATACCGGTACGAACCGGAACGTCGCGCGGACGCTGCAGCAGGTTGTGGTGCGCGTCGTCCTTGGTGAGACGCTTCTCGATCCACGGGTAGACCGTCATCAGGACGAAGACCAGACCCATGATCACCGCGACCCAGAACACGGCAGGAATCGTGTAGCGGCCGAACAGGTACAGCTCCCAGGCCGGCCACGTACGGGCCAGACCGTCGGTCCACATCATGTAGAAGTCGGGCTGCGAACCTGCCGACACCTGCGACGGGTTGTACGGGCCGATGTTCCAGATCGGGTTGATCTGGAACAGACCGCTCATCAGAGCCAGCACCGCGAACGTCATCGCGAAGAACGCGCCGGACTTGACCGCGAAGACGGGCAGGATGCGAACGCCGACGACGTTCTGCTCGGTGCGGGCCGGGCCGGGGAACTGCGTGTGCTTCTGGTACCAGACCAGCGCGAGGTGCGCGGCGATCAGGGCCAGGATGATGGCCGGGATGAGCAGCACGTGCAGGACGTAGAAGCGCGGGATGATCAGGTCGCCGGGGAAGTCACCGCCGAAGATCGCCCAGTGCATCCACGTACCGATGATCGGGATACTCAGCGTGATGCCGGAGAACGCGGCCCGGAGGCCGGTGCCGGACAGCAGGTCGTCGGGCAGGGAGTACCCGAAGAAGCCTTCGAACATCGCCAGGATGAGCAGCAGCGAGCCGATCACCCAGTTGGCCTCACGCGGGCGACGGAACGCACCGGTGAAGAAGATGCGCGCCATGTGGACGATGATCGACGCCGCGAACATCAGCGCTGCCCAGTGATGGACCTGCCGGACGAACAGACCGCCGCGCACCTCGAAGGAGATGTTCAGGGCAGTCTCGTAGGCCCGGGACATGCCCACGCCACGCAACGGGGTGTACACGCCGTCGTAGGTCACGTGGGCCATCGACGGGTCGAAGAACAGGGTGAGGAAGACACCCGAGATCAACAGGATGACGAAGCTGTACAGCGCGATCTCACCCAGCAGGAAGGACCAGTGCGTGGGGAAGACCTTGTTGATCTGGCGACGGATACCGGCCGACAGGTGGTAGCGAGAGTCGAGATTCTCGCCGATCTCTGCGGCGCGGGTCGGGGTTGCGGTACTCACGGGCGACGCTCCCAAAATGCCGGGCCGAGGGCTTCGATGAAGTCACCGTTGGCGACGAGGAAACCCTCTTCGTTCACTGTAATGGGCAGCTGCGGCAGAGCGCGAGCGGCAGGTCCGAACACCGGCTTTCCGTACTCCAGGGCATTGAACTGCGACTGGTGGCACGGGCACAGAATGCGGTTGGTCTGCTGCTCGTAGAGCGACGTCGGGCAGCCGAGGTGGGTGCAGATCTTCGAGAAGGCGAAGTAGTCGCCGTAGTTGAAGCTCTCCTGACCCTTGCGCTTGATGGCGCGTTCGGCGTCCTCCGTGCGCAGACGGATCAGCATGACGGCGTTGCGGATGCCGCGCAGACCGTCGAGCAGCGCGTGCTCGTCGCCGCGATCCGACTCACGGAACGGGAAGACCGTCTCCATGCCGCCGGCGTCGAGGTCCTCGGGACGCACCAGCACGATGTCGTTGGGGCGACCGGTGTCGCGACGCAGGTAGATGGTCTCGCCCTCGTAGCGGGGGGTCCAACCCGACACCCACAGCGGGGACTCGTCACCCTGCGCCCACGGGTTCTTGATCAGGCCACCGAGCGGCATGATCAGGCCCACGCCCAGGGCGCCGCCACCGAAGATCGCCGTGCGCTTGATCAGCTTGCGGCGGGGCAGCGTCGACGTGTCGAGGGAGTCGGCCAGCTCGGCGACGATCGTCTTGCGATCGACCTCCTTCGACGGGCCGTCGTGTCGATCCTGGATCGACACCTCCTCGGGGATGAACTTCTTGGTGAACTGCACCGCACCCACGCCCACACCGAGGATCGCCAGACCGAGAGTCAGGCCGAGCAGCGGCGTGTACAGGTTGAAGAAGGTGTAGTTCTCCTCGCCCGGGCTCTGGTACTCCCACGGCCAGAAGAGGTAGATGGCGATGAACGCGAGGGCCGACAGACCGGCGAGGGCGAACCAGAACGCGACGTTGCGCTCGGCGCGCTTCTCCGCACGGGTGCCTTCGACGGGCCACCGCTCCTTGCGGAACGCGACATCGACACCGTCGAGGTTCGTTCCCAGTGCGACGAGGTCGTCGCGGCTCATCTGATCGAGGTTCTCGATCGAGTGCTTGTTGGGCGTTTCGTCGCCACTCATGACCTTGCTCCGATCCACAGTGCAGCGCCGACGACCGCGACGATGCCGACAACCCACATGGCAGGGCCCTCGGTACCGGGGCCGAACCCGCCCAGACCGTAACCGCCGGGGTTCGCCGTCTCGCTGGACGCCTTGACGTACGCGATGATGTCCTGCTTCTCGTCGAGCGTGAGCTGACGATCCGAGAACTTCGGCATGTTCTGCGGGCCGGTGAGCATCGCGGTGTAGATCTGCTGCTCGCTCGCCGGATCGAGGGCCGGCGCGAACTTGCCGGACGACAGTGCGCCACCGCGACCGGTGAAGTTGTGGCACGAAGCGCAGTTCTGGCGGAACAGCTCACTACCGCGGGCCACGTCGTCGCCGCGCAGCGAGGACTGGGCGATCTCGCCGTTCTCGTCGCGGATGACGGTCGGGCCGCCGCCGTTGGCCTGGATGTACGCACCGATCGCGTCGGTCTGCGCGGCGTCGAACTTCGGTTCCTTGCGCAGGGCCTGGGCCTCGTTGCGCGATGCCGGCATACGGCCGGAGGAAACCTGGAAGTAGACGGCGGCCTCACCGACGCCGATCAGCGACGGACCGCGGTCCTCGACACCCTGCAGGTTGACGCCGTGGCACGTGACGCAGGAGGTCTCGTAGAGCTGCTGACCCTTGCGGATCAACGCGACCTGGTCCTCGTTCGCCGTCGCCACCTGCGGGGCAGGGGTCAGCGCGGAGGCCAGGAAGCCGGCGCTGAACAGGCCGAGCGCGAGCACCAGCGCGCCGGTGAGGCGACGACGGAACTTCCGCTGACGACGGGACCGGGCAGCGGATGCTGCCTCGGACTGACCGGGCATGTCACCCTCGGGTGTGAGAGGTGGGGATGAACTCATCTGTATCCCTTTTTGTATGTCGGGACGGACTGGACGTCAGGGGGCTGCCTGGGCGTACAGCTGGCTAACGGATGAAATAAATCGTGGCAAACAGGGCGATCCACACGATGTCGACGAAGTGCCAGTAGTAGGACACGACGATCGCCGCGGTGGCCTGTGCCGGAGTGAACTTGCTGACCCGGGTGCGGACCAGGAGGAACACGAAGGCGACCAGGCCGCCGATCACGTGCAGGCCGTGGAAGCCGGTGGTCATGTAGAACACCGAGCCGTACACGCTGCTCGAGATGGAAGTGCCTTCGTTGACCAGGTTGATGTACTCGTAGCCCTGGCCGAGCACGAAGAACGTGCCCATTGCGAGGGTCACGACGTACCACCGGCGGAGCCCGAACACGTCACCGCGCTCGGCTGCGAACACACCCAGCTGACACGTGAAGGAAGACGCGATCAGCACCAGCGTCACCGGCACCGCCAGCAACAGGTTCAAGTGGGTGGGGGCCGGCGGCCAATCACCGTGGGCCTGAGCCCGTGCCACGAAGTACATGGCGAAGAGCCCTGCGAAAAACATGAGCTCACTGGACAACCACACAATGGTGCCGACGCTGACCAGGTTGGGCCGGTTCAGCGAGTGCACGCGCTGGGTGATTGCAGTTCCTGAAGTCCCTACTGCGCTCGTCACGCTGGCTAGTATGACCCGTCGTAGTAAGTCTTGGGCAATCGGGGCGGAATTCGGCGCGTCTTTGCAGGTAATCGCCTGGTCCTGGCGGTGCAGCGACCGGGATGTGCCCCCGGCCACCGACCGTGCGATCGTGGTGTGCATGAGCGGTGTCACAGGGATCTGGGAACGTCTCCGGCAAGCACTGACCGGGGGACGCCGACCGCCCCTGGATCCGGCGCGGACGGACCTGGTCGTGGTGGTGTCGTCCTTCGACGACGCCGAGTCGTGTTCCGGTGCCCTCGAGCGCGGAGCCGCGACCACGCCGCGCTGGGTCGAAAGCGACGAAGCCGTGCTCCGGCATCATCTCGAACTCCCCGCCGACGCCGTGGACCGTGCCGTCGAGCTCGCCGGCCAGGACGGGTACGTGAAGGGCGCCCCCGTGCACCCCCCCACGAACGGCCGCACCGGGTTCGTCCTGCAGCGGGTGCAGATCCTCGACGCGATGCACTGCGCACAGGAGAAGTCGCGGATGGCGGGGCTGGCACAGCGCCTCGGCGGAACCGCCACGGGATGGGACGCGCTGCAGCCCCATTCCGCAGCTGACTAAGCTCCCAGCGGAAAGGGGCGCGGACGGTGCCCGGCAACGGAGCGAGGTGCGGCGAAGGTGGGTGCGATGAACGCGGGACGACCGTCGGACGAGGTGGCCCAGAGCTGGCCCGCTGTACTCGGCGCATTGACCTCCGGCCGTGACCTCACCAGGTCCGAGGCGCAGTGGGCGATGGACGAGATCATGTCCGACAACGCGACCTCCGCGCAGATCGCCGCGTTCGGTGTCGCCCTGAAGATGAAGGGTGAGACCCCCGAGGAAGTTCTCGGGCTGTCCGACTCGATGCTCGGGCACGCACGCCTCGTGCCGGTCGACGACGACGCCGTCGACATCGTCGGCACCGGCGGTGACCGGGCGAACACGGTGAACATCTCCACGATGGCGTCGCTGGTCGTCGCGGCGACCGGCATCCGCGTGGTGAAGCACGGCAACCGCGCGGCCTCGTCGAAGAGCGGGGGCGCCGATGTGCTCGAGGCGCTCGGTGTGCACATCACGCTCGGCCCGGAACAGGTCGCGCAGTCGATCGTCGAGGCGGGGATCGGGTTCTGCTTCGCGCCGGTGTTCCACCCCGCGCTGCGTTTCGCCGGTCCGACCCGCAAGGAGATCGGCATTCCGACCGTGTTCAACGTGCTCGGCCCACTGACCAATCCGGCGCAGCCCCGGGCCGGACTGATCGGGTGCGCGTTCCCGGGCTTGCTCGACACGATCGCCGGGGTGCTCGCGGCACGCGGGAATTCGGCGCTCGTGGTGCGCGGCGACGACGGGCTCGACGAACTGACCCTGTCCACGACCTCGACCGTGCGCATCGTGCACGAGGGCACGGTGCGCACGCAGACGCTCGATCCGACGGCCCTGGGCATCGCCCGGGTGCCCCTCGAGGCGCTGCGCGGTGGCGACGCCGTCGAGAACGCGGCGATCGCCCGCGCGATGCTCGCCGGGAAGACCGGTCCGGTCCGCGACGCGGTCCTGCTCAACGCGGCCGCGGCGATCGCGGCCTACCGCGGAGTGGAAGGTTCGCTCGAGGATGCGCTCGCGGCAGGGCTCGAAGAGGCCGCTGCCGCCGTCGACAGCGGCGGTGCCGAGCGCGTGCTGGCGACGTGGGCGGAAACCACGACCCGGCTCGGCGCCGCCGGCTGATCCGCGCGGCTATTCGCCGATCGAGAACCCGGCCTCGACGTCGGAACTCGAGTACGACCGGAACGCAATGTGCGTGACGGTCCGGGAGACACCGTCGACCTTGTTGATGCGACCGGTGACGACCTCGGCGATCTGCTCGTGGTCGCGGACCCGCACCATGGCGATCAGATCGACGTCGCCGGCGCAGGAGTACACCTTGTCGACCCCATCCAGGTCGGCGACCGCCTGCGCGGCTTCCTGGATGCGGTCGGCCTCGGCGTCGATCAGGACGATGGCGTTGATCATGAGCGCTCCTCACTCTTGCTCGCGGGTGTGCTCAGCCTAGAAGGTGCCGCACCCCGGCGGCGGTGGCCCCGCCTGCCGTGTCCACCAGGCGACTCCGTCTGCCGTGTCCGACCAGGCGCCCCGGGCGGCGTCCCGTGCCTTGTCCACCCAGTGCATCCACGCCCCCGCCCCGCGGACCGGTTCCGTCCAGCCGTGCGTGGCCCGGACGATCCGGATGCCGTCCTCGTCGAGCCAGCGGGCCACCAGCCCGATCTCTTCCACCGGAGCGCCACGCAGCGGCGCCGCGGTCGGCCGCACCGTTTCGGCCGAGGCCGCGATTGCCTCGACCACCGGCATCGGTGGCACATGCCGCGCGGCGACCCCGGCCGACGCGAGCCTTCCGGAGCGGATCACGGCGAACTCCCACCCGCCCTCCGGACGCGGTTTCGCCGCGATCAACTCGTCGACGGCGGCGAGCGCGG
>NZ_JBMBTE010000119.1:0-14814 GCF_048897285.1 Rhodococcus sp. O3 | reverse complement strand
TGGCGGTGCGCTTCGGGCGTTCGCGGCGTGCTTCGCCGTCCGCCGCTTCGCCGGTGGCCGCGGCGCGGGCCTTGCGGACCGTGCCGGTGGCGCCCTCGGGGATGTTCAGCTCCTCGTACAGGTGCGGAGAGCTGGAGTACGTCTCGACCGGCTCCGGCATCCCCAGGTCGAGGGCCTTGTCGATGAGTTCCCAGCGCGGCACGTCGTCCCAGTCGACGAGCGTGATCGCGGTACCCGTGCGCCCGGCGCGACCGGTGCGGCCGATGCGGTGGACGTAGGTCTTCTCGTCCTCGGGGCACTGGTAGTTGATGACGTGCGTGACGTCGTCGATGTCGATGCCGCGCGCGGCGACATCGGTGGCGACGAGCACGTCGATCTTGCCGTTGCGGAACTTGTCGAGAGCCTTCTCGCGGGCGATCTGGCCGAGGTCGCCGTGGACGGCACCGCAGGCGAAGCCGCGTTCGACGAGGTCGTCGGCGACCTTCTGGGCGGTGCGCTTGGTCCGGGTGAAGATCATGGTCGCGCCGCGGCCCTCGGCCTGCAGCACACGGGCGACGAGCTCGGCCTTGTCGAGGGCGTGCGCCCGGTACACGAGCTGGTTGGTGCGCTCGTGCACCGCCGACGACTCGGGCTCCTCGGCCCGGATGTGCGTCGGCTGCGTCAGGAACGTGCGGGCGAGGGTGATGATCGGTCCCGGCATGGTGGCCGAGAACAGCATCGTCTGACGACGGTCGGGGACCATGTTCAGGATGCGTTCGATGTCGGGGAGGAACCCGAGGTCGAGCATCTCGTCGGCCTCGTCCATGACGAGCACGCCGATCTTGCCGAGGATCAGGTGACCCTGGTTCGCGAGATCCAGCAGGCGGCCGGGGGTGCCGACGACGACGTCGACGCCCTTCTGCAGCTGCTCGATCTGCTGCTCGTACGGGCGGCCACCGTAGATGGCGAGGACCTCGAGGCCCTTCTTGCCGCTGCCGGGCAGGTACTTCGAGGCGTTCTCCAGGTCGCCGGCGACCTGGATGCACAGCTCCCGGGTCGGGACGATCACCAGGGCGCGCGGGGTGCCGTCGAGGGCGGTGGTTCCGGAACCCTCGGTGGTGACGCGGTGCAGCAGCGGCACGCCGAAGCCGAAGGTCTTGCCCATGCCGGTGCGGGCCTGGCCGATGAGGTCGTCGCCGGCGAGGGCCAGCGGGAGCGTGAGCTCCTGGATGGCGAAGGTGCGCTCGATGCCGTGCTCGGCGAGGGCGCGGACGATCTCCTCGCGCACACCCAGCTCCGCGAAGGTGGGGGCGACGTGGGTCGAATCGAGTTGTGCGGAAACGGTGGTTTCGGTGGCGTCGTCTTCGTGGTCGACAGTGATCTTGCTCAGGGGTCTGGCCTTCCTGGTCTCGGCACGCACGCACGAGGTGGAGAAGGCGACCGACTCAGCGTCTCAGCGCGAGCGTTCGGTTCGGCTCGGCGAGACGCGAGCGCGATCGGCGTCGGGTGCGCGCACATCATCGTTGAGGACTGCGGGCCGCATTGAACAGCTCGAAGCGCAGTCTTCCAGGACGATTGTACCGGTTCCGGCGAACGGTACCCCGCGGTACTACGCTTTGTCGTCATGGGAGCCGAAACGTCGCCGTCCGCAGCATCATCCGAACCGACCCTCGCACAGGCACCGGTTCCGGCCGATCACCCGGGTGTCGCGGACCTGTTCGCGGTCCTCGCCTACGGTGAGATCTCCGCGTTCTACCGTCTCGCCGAGGACGCGAAACTGTCCCCGACCCTGCGCGGCCGCGTCGCGCTGGCGAGCATGGCCGCCGCCGAGATGAGCCACTTCGAGACGCTGCAGGAGGCGCTCGAGGCCCGCGGCGTCGAGATCTACGCGGCGATGGAGCCGTTCCGGCGGTCCCTCGACGCCTACCACGCGTGCACCACCCCGTCGACGTGGCTCGAATCGCTGGTCAAGGCGCACGTGGGCGACGGCATCGCCGCCGACTTCTACCGCGAGATCGCCGGCACCCTCGCCCCGGAGGTCGCCTCGGTCGTCCGGGAGGTCCTCGCCGAGACCGGGCACTCGGACTTCGTGGTCCACGAGGTGCGCGCCGCGGTCGAGAAGAGCAGCCTCGAGAAGGACCGGCTGATGCTGTGGGGACGCCGGCTGCTCGGTGAGGCGATCACTCAGGCCCAGCACGTGATGGCACAGCAGGAGAATCTTGCCGACCTCGTCATCACCGCCACCGGCGACCTGACGAACATCGCCGCGCTGTTCGACCGCATGCAGGTCGAGCACGCCAAGCGGATGGCAGTGCTCGGACTGCACTAACCTGACGGAGACAGCTGTAGAGCACTGAGATTTCGGAGGTCCACCGTGGAGGTCAAGATCGGTGTCGCGGACAGCCCGCGCGAACTCACCGTGGTCAGCGACCAGACGCCCGACGAGGTCGAGGCCCTGGTGACGACCGCCCTGGCCGGCGGTAAGGACGGGGTGCTCGCCCTCATCGACGAGAAGGGCCGCAAGCTCCTCGTCCAGGCATCGCGCATCACGTACGTGGAGATCGGCCCCGCCGACATCCGCAAGGTAGGGTTCGCGGCCGGCTGATCCGGGCGAGACGAACGAAGGGCCGGGGCGAGACGCCCCGGCCCTTCCTCGTTTCCGGTGTCGCTGTGTCCGATGTCGCTTTGTCCGGTGTCGCTGCTGTCGGTGGTCCCGCTGTCAGCGCAGCCGCTGCTCGGGCGGCACCGTCAGCGCAGCCGCAGCTCGGGCTGCAGCGGCACGTGCTTGAGACCACCCCACGCCAGGGCGACGGTGGTGTCGACCGCGTCTTCTTTCGGGATCGGCCGGGCTGCCTCGAGCCAGTAGCGCGCGGTGAACTGACTGGTGCCGACGAGTCCGACCGCCAGGATGCGCGCACGATAGGGATCGAGACCGGAATCGTGGCTGACCAGGTCGAACACGGCATCCACGCACGCTTCGGTGGCCTGCTCGACGCGCTGCGCGACCTGCGGCTCACCCATCAGATCCGACTCGAACACGAGGCGGAAGCCCTGCGAGTCGTTGTCGACGAAGTCGAAGTACGCCTGCACCGCGGCGCGCACGCGCTGACGGTTGTCGGTCGTCGAACGTAGCGCCTGGCGGACACTGGCGATGAGAATGTCGACGTAGCTCTGCAGCACCGCGCAGTACAACTCGAGCTTGCCGGGGAAGTGCTGGTAGAGCACCGGCTTGCTGACGCCGGCGCATTCCGCGATCTCGTCCATTCCGGCCGCGTGGTAGCCCCGCGTCACGAAGACCTCGCTCGCGGCGGCGAGAAGCTGGGCCCGACGTTCGTCGCGAGGCATTCGTGCGCCCCGCTTGGCTCCGGTGCCTGAGGTGTTGCCCCGGCCGGAAGTGCGGTCGGCGAGTTCGGTCATGTCGCTCCCAAATCTGCACAAGTCGTCGGCAGTGACGGGGCCAAGGTGATGGGCACCACTGTCGACGTCGATCGTCCTTGCAGGTTACAGGCAGGGCACCTTGCGGGTGCGTACCGCCCTACCGACGAGTATCCCCGCGGCGGGTACTTCAAGCGGGCTGAGGAGCGACTTCACCGAGGAATTTGCGCGATGTGACATTCTGGCACCCGTGACCGACCGAGGAGGATTGCGAGCGGCAGGCGCCCCGACCGACGCCCCGCAGACGCCACACCGGGCATCCGGCGCACCGTCGCACCGGACGTCACACCAGCCGTTGCGCGCACAGTGGGACCCCGTCGGAGGAGCGGATCGACCGCCCCGGCGTCTGCGTCCGGAGCGCGACGTCCGCAAGCAATCCAAGGTGGGACGCTTCGTCTCGACCTACGGGTGGCGGGCCTACGCCATCCCTGTCCTCGTCGCCGTCACCGGCTTCGTCGTGTGGGACGCCGTTCGCGCGGTACCGGCGCAATCCGACGACCCGGTCGCCGCGGACGAGGCCACCGTGGCCCAGGTGCCGCAGCCGGACGGCCTGTTCCCGGCCGGCACCGGACCCGGCGAGCTTCCCGACGGCGGGCCGTTCACCGTGACCGGGGCGGGCACCTGGCACATGGTGCCGGGCAGCACCGCGCAGGTCGGCGCGGGTACGAAGAAGGTGTACACCTACACGGTCGAGGTCGAGGACGGGGTGGACGCGACCGGGTACGGCGGTGAAGCCGCGTTCGGGCGGATGGTCGACGAGACCCTCGCCAACCCGAAGAGTTGGACCAACAGCCCCGACTTCGCGTTCCGTCGGATCGACACCGGCGACCCCGACTTCCGGGTCTCGCTCACCTCGCAGATGAGCATCCGGCAGTACTGCGGCTTCGACATCCCCCTCGAGGGATCGTGTTTCAACCCCGGCGCCGAGCGGGTGCTGCTCAACGAGGCCAGGTGGGTGCGCGGCGCCGTCGCCTTCCAGGGCGACATCGGTTCGTACCGGCAGTATCAGATCAACCACGAGATCGGGCACGCCATCGGCTTCGCCGCGCACGAACCGTGCCGGAGCCAGGGTGGTCTGGCGCCGATCATGATGCAGCAGACGTTCGGGATCGCGAACAACGACATCGCCCGCGTCGATCCCGGGGGAGTCGTACCCGCGGACGGGCTGATCTGCCGGTTCAATCCCTGGCCGTTCCCGCGTGGGTGAACCGGCGTCCGGCCCGTCGCGGCGCCTGATGTGAGAATGGGCGTCGTACCGTCGAGCGCGCCGAGGAGCCTGTCGTGACCGCACTGCCACCGCTGGTGGAACCCGCCGCCGAGCTGACCCGGGAGGACGTTGCCCGCTACAGCCGGCACCTGATCATCCCGAATGTGGGGGTCACCGGGCAGAAGCGGCTCCGGAACGCGAAGGTGCTGTTCATCGGCGCGGGCGGTCTCGGTTCCCCGGCACTGCTGTATCTGGCCGCGGCCGGGGTCGGCACGATCGGCATCGTCGAGTTCGACGAGGTCGACAGCTCCAATCTGCAGCGCCAGATCATCCACGGACAGGCCGACGTCGGCCGGTCGAAGGGGGAGAGCGCTCGCGAGACCATCGCCGGCATCAACGACACCGTCGAGGTGCGCCTGCACCCGGTACGCCTCGACACCACCAACGCGGTCGAGATCTTCCGCGAGTACGACCTCATCGTCGACGGCACCGACAACTTCGCGACCCGCTATCTCGTCAACGACGCCGCGATCCTCGCCGGCAAGCCGTACGTGTGGGGATCGATCTTCCGGTTCGAAGGTCAGGTGTCCGTGTTCTGGGAGGACGCCCCCGGCGGGGTGGGCCTGAACTACCGCGATCTGTACCCGGAGGCGCCGCCGCCCGGCATGGTGCCCTCGTGTGCCGAGGGCGGGGTGCTCGGTGTGCTGCCCGGCACTGTCGGCTGCATCATGGCCACCGAGGCGATCAAGTTGATCACCGGTATCGGCGACACCCTGCTGGGCCGGCTGATGATCTACGACGCACTCTCGATGACGTTCCGGACGGTCACGTTGCGCCGGGATCCCGGCCGCGTCCCGGTCACCGAACTCGTCGACTACGACGAGTTCTGCGGGGTGGTGTCCGAGGAGGGTGTGGCCGCCGCCGCCGAATCCACCGTCACCGCAACGGAATTGCGCGACATGCTCGACTCCGGCCGTGAACTCGCGCTCATCGACGTCCGTGAACCCGTCGAGTGGGACATCATGCACATCGACGGCGCCCGCCTGATTCCCAAGGACCGCATCCTGTCCGGTGAGGCACTCGCGGAACTTCCGCAGAACGTTCCGCTCGTCGCGTACTGCAAGACCGGCATCCGGTCCGCGGAGGTGCTCGCCGCGCTCAAACGGGCCGGATTCGCGGACGCGACCCACCTGCAGGGCGGGGTCGTCGCGTGGGCGCAGCAGGTCGATCCCTCGCTGCCGCTGTACTGAGTGCGGTCACGTTGTCCCCGGTCACAGAATTCCGAGAGCGCAGGATCCTGTGATCATCGACAACGGAGTGCCTTCCCGGATCGCGCCGTGCACGACGGTACGGTGAGCGTCGTGAGCTCACTCGAACCCCCGCAGCACGTGCGCTCCACGTTCGGCCTCCGCGACGTCGAACCGGTACCGCTCGGCTCGGACTGGGACGGCGGCTGGCGATGTGGAGACGTGGTGCTCTCTCCGGTGGCCGATCACGCCCGCGCGGCGTGGTCGGCGAAGGTCCGCGAGACGCTCAGCGTCGACGGGCTGCGCCTGGCCCGCCCGGTCCGCTCGACGGACGGCCGATACGTCGTGTCCGGGTGGCGCGCCGACACCTACATCGTCGGCACCTCGGAACCGCGCCACGACGAGGTGGTGTCGCTGTCGTTGCGTCTGCACGCCGCGACCGCGCAACTCGAGCGTCCCCGGTTCCTGATGCAGCCCCCGGTCGCGCCGTGGGCCGACGTCGATGTGTTCGTCGCTGCCGACCGGGCAGCCTGGGAGACCGTGCCGATGCGTTCGGCACGGGCGGCCGGAGCGCCGGAGACCACCACACCGGACGGACGCAAGAGCCTGGATCTCATCAATCAGCTCGCGACCTTCCGTAAACCTGTCCATCTGCCGGACCAGCTCGTGCACGGCGACCTGTTCGGGACCGTCCTGTTCGCGGGCCGGGCCGCGCCCGGACTGACCGACATCACGCCGTACTGGCGGCCCGCGTCGTGGGCGGCGGCCGTGGCCGTCGTCGACGCCCTGTCCTGGGGTGGCGCCGACGACGCACTGATCGCCCGCTGGGACGATCTGCCCGAGTGGCCCCAGATGCTTTTGCGTGCCGTGATGTTCCGGTTGGCCGTGCACGCGCTGCATCCGCGGTCGACCGAGGAGGCGTTCCCCGGTCTGGCGCACACCTCCGATCTGGTGCGGCTGTTGCTGTAGTCCGCCCTCACAGGGTGGCCTGCGCGTGCGTGAGAAACTCTTGACGCGGAGGTCACCGCGGGCAGCACCGCGGCAACACCCACTTCCTACCTTGGGTTCATCACGAATCCGAGAGAGGTGGGGCGGGGTGGCTGCGACTATCGAAAACGAAACGCTGCGAGCGAAATTCGCGCGGAAGCACAACATCGAGCACTGGGACGCCGAAGACGCCGAGGCGTGGGAGTCCGGTAACAAGGACATCGCGAAGCGGAACCTGATCTGGTCCGTCATCGCCGAGCACGTCGGTTTCTCGGTGTGGTCCATCTGGTCGGTCATGGTCCTGTTCATGCCCACCGACGTCTACGGCATCGACGCCGCCGGCAAGTTCTTCCTGGTGGCGGTGCCGACGCTGGTCGGCTCGCTCCTGCGCATTCCCTACACCGTCGCAACGGCGCGTTTCGGTGGCCGCAACTGGACGATCTTCAGCGCGCTGGTGCTGTTCGTGCCGCTGCTGGCGACGCTCTACCTGATGCTCAACCCCGGATACTCGTACACCACGTTCATGCTGGTCGCCGCGATCGCCGGTGTCGGCGGCGGCAACTTCGCGTCGTCGATGACCAACATCAACGCGTTCTACCCGCAGCGGCTGAAGGGCTGGGCGCTCGGACTCAACGCCGGCGGCGGCAACATCGGTGTGCCGGTCGTCCAACTCATCGGCCTGCTCGTCATCGCCACCGTCGGCAACACCGAACCGTGGATCGTGTGCGCCGTCTACCTGGTGGCGTGCGGTGTCGCCGCGGTCGGAGCGGCGCTGTTCATGGACAACCTCGGCGGTCAGAAGGCGGACCTGCGGGCGATGGGCGAGGCCCTGAAGTTCCGCGACTCGTGGATCGTGTCCTTCCTCTACATCGGCACGTTCGGCTCGTTCATCGGATTCAGCTTCGCGTTCGGCCAGGTCCTGCAGATCAACTTCCTCGCCGGTGGTGACACGCCCGCTCAGGCTGCACTGCACGCCGCGCAGATCGCGTTCATCGGCCCGCTGCTCGGTTCGATCTCCCGTCCCTACGGCGGCAAGCTCGCAGACCGCATCGGCGGCGGCCGCATCACCATGGTCACCTTCGCCGCGATGGCACTGGCGGCCGGTGTCCTGATCGTCGCCGGTGTCCTCGACGACGCGTCGGCGGGCGCCCCCACCGGCGGCATCATGACCGCCTACGTCCTCGGCTTCATCGCACTGTTCCTGCTGTCGGGTATCGGCAACGGTTCGGTGTACAAGATGATCCCGTCGATCTTCGAAGCCAAGGCGCAGAGCCTCGACCACCTCGATCGCGCAGCCAAGGCCGTTTGGTCGCGCACGATGTCCGGCGCGCTCATCGGCTTCGCCGGCGCGATCGGCGGACTCGGCGGCGTCGGCATCAACCTGGTGCTCCGCGCCTCCTACGCCGGCGAGGCGAAGTCCGCGACGATGGCCTTCTGGGTCTTCGGCGCCTTCTACCTGGTGTGCATCGCCGTCACCTGGCTGGTGTTCCTCCGCACCCCCCGCACGGCGGCCGTCCCCGAGACCGCCGAAGCGGACCGTCCGTCCGTCCCGGTCGTCTGACGCCGTACCCCGGCACTGATCCACCCTGCACGAGAGAAAGCGAAATCCCATGAGCCGCAAGAACGTTGTCGTCGTCGGACACGGAATGGTCGGACACCGTTTCGTCGAAGCGCTGCGCGCCCGCGACGAGCACGACACCTGGTCGGTGACGGTGTTGAGCGAGGAGACGCAGCCTGCCTACGACCGCGTCGGTCTGTCCTCGTACGTCGGCTCGTGGGATGCGAAGGAACTCGCGCTCGCCGGCAACACCTACGACGGTGACGACCTCGTCGACCTGAAGCTCGGAACGCGTGCCGCGGCGATCGACCGCGCCGCGCGCACCGTCACCACCGACAGCGGCGAGGTGATCGGGTACGACGCGCTGGTCATGGCTACCGGTTCGTATCCGTTCGTGCCGCCGATCCCCGGCAAGGACCTGTCCGGCACGTTCGTCTACCGCACCCTCGACGACCTCGACGGCATCCGAGCCGCGGCCGACGCCGCCGGACCCGGTGCCGTGGGTGTCGTGGTCGGCGGTGGCCTGCTCGGCCTCGAGGCGGCCAACGCCCTGAAGCTGATGGGCATGACGCCGCACGTCGTCGAGTTCGCGCCCCGGCTGATGCCGCTGCAGGTCGACGAGGGTGGCGGCAACGTGCTGGCCCGGCTCGTGACCGATCTCGGGCTGACGGTGCACACCGGGGTCGGCACCTCGGCGATCACCGAAGGTCCCGCGGGGCTGCAGGTCGAACTGTCCGACGGTTCCGTCATCGACGCGGCGGTGCTGGTGTTCTCGGCCGGTGTCCGCCCGCAGGACGCGCTCGCCCGCGACACCGGCCTCGAGGTCGGCGCACGCGGCGGCATCCTCACCGACATCGGCTGCCGCAGCGTCACCGACGAGTCGGTGTACGCGGTCGGCGAGTGCGCGGCCGTCGAAGGCACCTGCTACGGCCTCGTCGCCCCCGGTTACAGCACCGCCGAGGTCGTCGCCGACCGCCTGCTCGGCGGCGACGCCGAATTCCCCGGCGCCGACCTGTCCACGAAGCTCAAGCTGCTCGGCGTCGACGTCGCCAGCTTCGGCGACGCCCACGCGACCACCCCCGGTGCGCTCGAGGTCGTGCTGTCCGACGCCGCGAAGGGGACCTACGCCAAGCTCGTCGTCTCGGACGACGCGAAGATCCTGCTCGGCGGCATCCTCGTCGGCGACGCCTCGGCGTACGGGTCGCTGCGGCCGCTCGTCGGCCGGGAGCTGCCCGGCGACCCCGCGGCCCTGATCTCCCCGGCCGGGGAGAAGCCCGGCGCCGGCTCGCTGCCGGACGACGCCGAGGTCTGCTCGTGCAACGGCGTCACCAAGGGCGCGATCTGCGGTGCGATCGCGGAGGGCGCCTGCGACATCGCGCAGGTCAAGGCGTGCACCAACGCCGGTACCACCTGCGGTGGTTGCCTGCCGACCATCAAGCAACTGCTCGCGTCCTCCGGGGTGGAGCTCAGCAAGGCGCTGTGCGAACACTTCGAGCAGTCCCGCGCCGAACTGTTCGAGATCGTCCATGCCACCGGAATCCGCACGTTCTCCGCGCTCATCGCCAGGTACGGCAAGGGATCCGGGTGCGACATCTGCAAGCCGGTGGTCGCCTCGATCCTGGCCTCGACCGACTCGGACCACATCCTGCACCCGAAGCAGGCCGGTCTGCAGGACACCAACGACCATTTCCTCGCGAACATCCAGAAGAACGGCACCTACTCGGTGGTGCCGCGCATGCCGGGCGGCGAGTGCACCCCGGAACAACTGATCGTGATCGGCGAGGTGGCCCGCGACTTCGGGCTCTACGTGAAGATGACCGGCGGCCAGCGGATCGACCTGTTCGGTGCGCGCGTCGAGCAGCTGCCGCTGATCTGGAAGCGGCTCGTCGACGCCGGCATGGAGTCGGGTCAGGCCTACGGCAAGTCGCTGCGGACCGTGAAGAGCTGCGTCGGTTCGACGTGGTGCCGGTACGGCGTGCAGGACTCCGTCGGGATGGCCGTCGACCTGGAGTTGCGCTACCGCGGTCTGCGGTCGCCGCACAAGCTCAAGTTCGGTGTCTCCGGGTGCGCCCGCGAATGCGCGGAGGCCCGCGGCAAGGACGTCGGTGTCATCGCCACCGAGAGCGGCTGGAACCTGTACGTGTGCGGTAACGGCGGCCAGTCGCCCAAGCACGCACAGTTGCTCGCCGGGGGTCTCGACGACGAAACCCTCGTCAGGTACATCGACCGGTTCCTGATGTTCTACATCCGCACCGCAGACCGGCTGCAGCGCACCGCGCCGTGGCTCGAGGCGATGGAGGGCGGTCTCGACCACCTGCGTGAGGTCGTGTGCGAGGACAGCCTCGGTATCGCAGCCGAACTCGAGGCCGCGATGGCCAAGCACGTCGAGGGCTACCGCGACGAGTGGGCCGGCGTGCTCGAGGACCCGGAGAAGCTTGCCCGGTTCGTCTCGTTCGTCAACGCACCGGACGAGGCCGACCCGACCGTTCGGTTCGACGAGTCGGGCAAGCGGAAGGTTCCCGTCCTGGTCGGGATGCCCGCTTACCGGCCGGGAATCTCCGGGTAACTCGCCCGAAACACCGGACCCGGATGATTTCGTCAGTACTTTCGAGGGAGGACCTAATGACCGTCATCGAGATGCACGGCGCAGAGGGAACGACGCGCCAGAGCGTGTTCGACGGCCGCTTGGAATGGACATCGGCGTGCCCGCTCAGCCGGCTGGTACCTGGCTGTGGAGTCGCAGTACTGCTGCGCGGGGGCGAGCAGGTGGCGCTGTTCCTGCTCGACGACGGCACGCTGCGTGCCGTCGGCAACATCGACCCGTACGGCCACGCCGCGGTGATGTCCCGTGGACTCGTCGGGGACCGGGCGGGCGAGCCGACCGTGGCCTCCCCGCTGCTCAAGCAGGTGTTCTCGCTCAACGACGGTCGTTGCCTCGACGACCCGGACGTGTCGCTGCCGGTGTACGACGTGCGCGTCTGGGCCGGCGTGGTGCAGATCCACAGCAAGCGGATGCCGGGCGCCGCCGACGCCGGCGAGCTTTCGTGAGCGACGGCACCCAGCCGTTGCGGGGATTCACCATCGGGGTGACCGCGTCGCGCCGCGCGGAGGAGTTCACGACGCTGCTCACCCGCCGGGGCGCGGAGGTCGTGCTCGCCCCGGCGATCCGCATCATCCCGCTCGCCGACGACACCGAACTCGAACGGGTCACCCGCGACATCATCGCGAACCCGCCGGACATCACGGTCGCCACCACGGCGATCGGATTCCGGGGCTGGATCGGTACGGCGGAGGGCTGGGGCCTGTCCGAGGAGCTCACCGATGCCCTCGGCGGAAGCCGGATCCTGGCGCGCGGCCCGAAGGTGACCGGCGCGATCCGCGCCGCCGAGCTGCGGGAGGAGTGGTCCCCGGCATCGGAATCGTCGGCCGAGGTGCTCGCCCACCTGCTCGCGGAGGGCGTCGAGGGGCAGCGCATCGCGGTGCAGCTGCACGGCGAGCGCACCGAATGGGAACCCGGCGCCGACCTGTGCGAGGAACTACGCGCGGCCGGTGCCGAGGTCGTCGCCGTCCCGGTCTACCGGTGGACCCCACCGGAGGACCCGACCGCGCTGGACCGGCTCATCGAACAGATCGCCGACTACGGGCTCGACGCGGTCAGCTTCACCAGCGCACCGGCAGTGGCGTCCCTGCTGATGCGGGCCAAGCAGACCGGAATGCTCGAACTGGTGCTGCGCGCGATGCGCAGCGGCGTCACCGCGGTGTGCGTCGGCCCCGTCACGGCCGCGCCGCTCGCCGCCCTCGAGGTGCCGGTCACCATGCCGGCCAGGGCCCGGCTCGGTTCCCTGGCCCGGCACCTCGCCGAAGAACTGCCCCGCCGGGCGGTCCGCATCGAAGCCGGCGGGCACGTCCTGGGTATGCGTGGACGCTGCGTCATCGTCGACGAGGAGAAGCGCTGCCTCGCCCCGGCCGGAATGGCCCTGCTCCGCACGCTCGCGTCCCGTCCCGGACGGGTCGTCGCACGTGAGGAGCTGCTCGCCGCCCTTCCCGGCGGTGGGGGAGACACCCACGCGGTCGAGACCGCCGTGGCACGACTGCGGTCGTCGCTCGGCGCGCCTGCGATCGTGCAGACCGTCGTCAAGCGGGGCTACCGCCTCGCCGTCGACCCGGAGGATATGCGCTGATGACTCGACCACAGTTGCTGCTCGTCGCCCACGGCACCCGCAATCCGCGCGGTGTCGACATGATCGCCTCGCTCGCCGACGCCGTCGCCGGGCGGGTCGGCCCCACCCGCGTCGCGTTCGTGGACGTGCTGGGTCCGTCGCCGGCAGAGGTCCTGCGCGACTCGTCTCACCCCACGGTGCTGGTGCCGGCGTTCCTCGCGTCCGGCTACCACGTGCACAGCGACGTGCCGCAGGAGGTCGAGGCGAGCGGGCACACCGCGGTGTCCGTGACCCGCGCCCTCGGACCCGACCCGATCCTCGCGCAGGTTCTCGTGCAGCGGCTCGAGGCCGCCGGATGGCGACCCGGGGACGCAGTGGTCCTCGCCGCCGCCGGATCGTCCGATCCGCGCGCCCTGCGCGACGTGCGCAGCGCCGCCCGCATGCTGTCCTCGCTGGTCCGTACCACCGTGCGCATCGCATATGTCGCCACCGGTTCACCCCGGGTCCCCGAGGTGGTCGACACCCTGCGCGCGCAGGGGGCGCGCAGGGTGTTCATCGCCTCGTACCTGCTCGCGCCCGGCCTGTTCCATTCCCGGCTCGCGGACGCGGGAGCCGACGGGGTCGCCGCGCCGCTCGGCGTCACCGACTCGATCGTCGATCTGGTCACGCAGCGCTACCGCGAGGGCGCGCGGCTCGTCGGTGGGCCTTCGGCCCCGGTGTGCCTTTCCGGCGGTCCCAACCGTCAGAAGTGAACACCGATCTCAGCGGGACGACCACCAGCCGGAACCTGCTCGGCAACCAGACCTGTAGCGGCGTCGAGGAACTCGAAGAGTTCGACTTCGCGGTCCTCGTCGTGTGACTCGTCGGACGAGGGGACGAGGCGGTCGATTTCGACATAGCCTCCCCGCAGATCCGATTCCGGGATCGGCGAGGTGCCGGTCTCCGGCGCGGCCAGGTGTGTTCGGGATCGCTCGGGGGTGGAGACTCCGGCCAGGACGTTCATCGCGGGCAGAAGGTACTTCCACCCGAAGCGCTCGATCGCGCTCCGGTCCCGTGCCAGGCCCATTCCCGGCATCATCCCGGGATCGAAGCAGAGTGCGTCGATGCCGCGAGGTGCGCGCCGGGCGAGTTCGTGCACCCAGTACAGCGTTCCGAGCTTGCTCGTCGAGTACGCACGGATGCCGTCACCTTCCCGAGGGCGGGCCAGTACTTCGGGAGCTTCCCATCGAGGTGGCGGAACCATGCCGTAGGAGCGGCGGAACCTGCCGTAGTGGGTCCCCGAGCCGACGGCGATGATGCGTACCGGTGCGGTGAGGGCGTTCGCGATCGTTCCCACCAGAAGGTGGGGGCCGATCAGGTTGGTTCCGAAGGTCACCTCGAAGCCGTCGGCAGTTGCCGTTGCGGTGGAGTTCGTTTGGATGCCGGCGTTGAGGACGATGCTGCGCAGGGGCGTGACGGCGGGGTCCGCGAGCAGTTCGACGATCTGCTTGTCGCCGTCCCGGATGCCGGCGAGGTCGGCCTGGTCGCACACGACGTAGCGGAAGTTGGAGGGGTCGCCCAGGAGTGTCCGTAGTTCGTCGGCGCGGGCCCGCGAGCGTGCGGTGGCGACGACGGTCCAATCGGGCGTCGTGGTCGACATGCGCGCCGTCGACAACCCCATGCCCGAGGTGATGCCGGTCGACAGCACGGTGGCGCCGTCGGCTCCGGAATCATGATCTTTCCCCTTTGTCGGGGACCGTGAGATCACATCCGGGGCAGTGGGACGATCTCGACCGGATCACCGTCGGCCGCGCCCGGCGGAACCAGCGCGATCGCCTGCCGGTCGATCAACCCGGCGAGGTGTGCTGTCCGGATCGCGTTGTCGCACAGCCATGTTCCGTCGGGCAGTCGCCGTGCGGGCAGTAGTCGGGTGACGTCGCCGACCACCTCCGAGGCGTTCGCCAGCGGGGCCGTCCACGGCACGGCCGGGGTTCGGCAGGTGCGGCCGTCGATCACCGCGGGCAACATGACCAGCAACGTCGCGATCGCCGCGACCGGGTTGCCCGGCAGGCCCAGTACCGCTCGACCGTCCGGTAGCGCCGCAGCGACCTGGGAGCCGCCCGGCTTGCACCGGACACGTTCGACGGCGAGGTGCGCCCCGGCGCGGGCCAGCGCGCCGCGCAACTGATCGGCGGCACCCCCGCCGGTGGCGCCGACCACGACGATCGCGTCCACGTCCGTGGTTTCGTGCAGCAACCGGTC
>NZ_JBMBTE010000118.1:0-14890 GCF_048897285.1 Rhodococcus sp. O3 | reverse complement strand
CCGGCCCGGTCGATGTGGCGCTCGGGTGTCGCGTGGCAGGTCACCGCGTTCATGGGCCTGCAGTCGACCACCTTCTATCTGCTGGTGACCTGGCTGCCGTCGGTCGAGGCGAGTCTCGGCGTCGACGCGGCCACCGCCGGCTGGCATTCGTTCGCCTACCAGGTCGTCGGGATCGCGGCCGGGCTCGGTGCGACCGTGCTGATGGGCCGGCGCGCCGACCAGCGCATGCTCGCGATCGTCGGTGGGGCGATCCTCGTGGTCGCGGTCGCCGGGTTGCTGCTCGTCCCGGATCTGGTGCTGCTGTGGGCGATCGTCGCCGGGATCAGTTCGGGTGCGACGTTCGTGCTCGCCATGGCGTTGTTCGGGCTGCGCACCCGCACGGTCGCGCAGACGGCGCAGCTGTCCGGGATGGCGCAGTGCGTGGGCTACCTGCTGGCGATGTGCGGCCCGATCGCGGCGGGCGCGCTCTTCGATGTCACCGGGACCTGGACGCCCGTGCTGATCCTGATCGCGGTGTGCGCGGTCGGGCAGAGCGTGGTGGGTGGGTTCGCCGGGCGCGACCGCTACACCCATACGGCGGCCGGATAGGGCGGGACGTCACGAGTCGGCCCAGGCGTCCGGCCGGGACCCGTCGACGTCGGTGACGCGATAGGCGCGGGCGAGATCGGCCGACGTCACCGACCGCTGATTCCAGCGGGCCCGCGCGGGGTCGGCGGCCAGCGCCGCGACGCCACGGCCGAGATACCGCGGTGATTCCGAGTTCGCGAAACCCGGTGGTGCCGTGGGCAGCTGATCGGGCCGGTCGGAGTCGAGGGCGTCGCGCCAGTTCTCCTCGGCGACGCCGTAGTTGTCGAGCATCATCTCCGAGCGCAGCCAGCCGGGCGTGACCGCGACGGCGGTGCCGCCGTGCGCGGCGAGTTCGTGCCCCTGCGAGAACGCCAGCCGGTTGACCGCGTTCTTCACCAGGTCGTAGAAGACGGAGATGCGGTAGTGGGCGGCGTTGTAACTCGCCGTCCCGTCGGTGACCTCGACCAGCAGACCGCCGGGCTCGGACACGAGCAACGGCAGCAGGTGATGCGACGTGATCAGATGGGTGTCGAGGCCGAGCCGCACGATCCGGAGCCCGGCGTCGAGATCGTGCTTCCAGATCGGGGTGTTCCACTGCGCCGGTGTGCCTTTGAGGATCTCCGCGCCCCAGATGTCGTTGACGAGAACATCGATGTGTCCGAACTCGGCACGGAGACGCCCGGCGAGCGCGGCCACCCGGTCGGGATCGAGGTGGTCGACCTGGATCGCGACACCTGTTCCGCCGAGTGCGGTGACGAGCTCGGCGGTCTCCTCGATGGTCTCCGGCCGGTCGTAGTCGGACGTCTCGCGACCGTGCGTCCTGCTGCTCCGGCCGGTGCAGATCACGGTGGCGCCGGCCTCACCGAGCCCGGCCGCGATGCCGCGGCCGGCGCCGCGGGTCGCTCCGGCCACCACCGCGATCTTCCCGTGCAGGGGTGCACTCATCGACTCCGATGATGCCCGGTGACGACCCTCACCGTCGATCACACTGCTCGGCCGGCTGGACCGCGGCCCAGCCGGCCTGCGCGTCGGTCAGCCGACGAGCTTTGCAGACAGCGCCGCCACGGTCTGCGGGCTCAGACCCAACCCGGTGATCAGGTAGTTGTGGACGGTGCCGTAGTCCTGCTCGAGTTGGGTGAATCCGGCCTCGAGGTAACTACGTTCGACGCCGAGGAGCGGCGCGTAGATCGCGGCCACCTCGGGACCCCGGGATTCGGCGAGCGCAGCCAAGGTCGCGCGGATGTGGTCGCCGGAGTATTCGTTCGACAGCAGATAGTCCGTGTACACGGTCTCGCGGTCGACGCCGACGAGGGACAACAGCAGGGCTGCGGTCCAGCCGGTGCGGTCCTTCCCGGCGGTGCAGTGGAACAGTTGCGGTCCGTCGGTGCGGGCGAACTCGGTGAACATGGCGCCGAGTTCCGCGCGGATCTCGGGATCGGTGACGAACGCGCGGTTGATGTCCTGCATGACCGCGCGCGCCGCCTCCGGTGTCCTCAGGCTCGCCAGGATCGATGTCGAGCTCAGGTTCCCGGACAGCAGCGGGTGCCGGATGTACGCGGCGCCGGCCGGGATGCGGTCCGGGGCATCGGCGATCTCGCCGTCGGTGCGCAGGTCGTACACCGCCGAGATGCCGACAGAGTCGAGTACCGCGGCGTCTTCGTCGTTGCTGGTGAGGGCGTTGGATCGATAGAACACGCCGGGCTGCACCCGCAGCCCGAACGCCGCCGGGTAGCCGCCGCCGGATCCGGCGAGATCCCGGAAGTTGTCGACCGACGACAGCCGGGGGGTCTCGACGACAGTCGGTGCGCCGATGCCGGCGGATCCGGTCGGGAGATCGAAGGGGGCGGCGCCGACCGTGGCGGAGCCGGTGAACAGCAGTGCGGCACTCAGGGTGACCGTTGCTGCGAGCCGGGCGCTGCGGCGTCCGGCGAGGAGAACAGTGCGAGACAATACAAACCTTCCTTCAGGGTATGGTTTTTCTTGCGTCTCATTTAGATCACATCCCGCCGAATTGTGATCTCGTTTTCGAGAATCGCGTTTTCGTAGGGTGGGTACCACCGGCACGGACGATGCGGATCACCGGGTAAGCTGACGGCCGACGTCACCGACCATCGAAGGACACCGAGCGCCGCATGGAACTGTTCCTGGACATTCTGCTGATTGTCACCAGCCTGCTGCTGATCCTGCTGGTGCTGCTGCACCGCGGTAAGGGCGGCGGCCTGTCCAGCCTGTTCGGCGGTGGCGTCCAGTCCAGCCTCTCCGGATCGACGGTCGCGGAGAAGAACCTGGACCGCCTCACCATCTTCACCGGCATCATCTGGCTGATCTCCATCCTCGGCATCGGGTTGCAGATCAAGTTCAGCTGAACGGCTTCCGGTCGCGAGACCAGCGCCTTCCGTCGATACTGACCGGATGAGCGTCCCGACCGGAACAGCCGCCACCGAGCCGCTGCGCGACGACATCCGCCTGCTCGGCAGCATCCTCGGGCAGATCGTGCGCAGGCACGCCGGGGAAGCCGCCTACGAACTCGTCGAGAAGGCCCGGATCGAGAGCTTCCGGGTGCGCCGCTCCGAACTGGACCGCGCCGACCTCGCCGCCATGTTCCGCGAGGTCGCCACCGCCGACACCATTCCGGTCATCCGCGCCTTCAGTCACTTCGCGCTGCTCGCGAACCTCGCCGAGGACCTGCACCGCGAGCGGCGCCGCGCGCTGCACGTCGCCGCCGGCGAACCGCCGCAGGACAGCTCGCTGGCCGCCACCTACGCCAAACTCGACGCCGCCGGCCTCGACCCGGATGCGGTCGCGGCGGCGCTCGAACACGCGCTGGTATCGCCGGTCATCACCGCGCACCCCACCGAAACCCGCCGTCGCACCGTGTTCGTCGTGCAGTCACGGATCACCGATCTCATGCGCCGCCGCGGTCGCGCCGAGGACGCCACCGAGATCGCCGAGATCGACCGGCAGCTGTGGCGGCAGATCCTGACGCTGTGGCAGACCGCGCTGATCCGCCTGGCACGACTGCGGATCCAGGACGAGATCGAAACCGGTCTGCGTTACTACGAGGCCTCGCTGTTCGCGGTGGTGCCCGCGCTCGACGCCGAGGTCCGCCGCGAACTGCGGTCCCGCTGGCCCGGCACCGACCTGCTCACCGAACCGATCGTGCGGACCGGATCGTGGATCGGCGGCGACCGCGACGGCAATCCGAACGTCACCGCCGAGGTCGTCCACCGCGCCACCGACCGCGCCGCGACCACGGTCTTCGGCCACTACCGCACCGAACTCGCCGAACTCGAGCAGGAACTGTCGATGTCCGAGCGGCTCGTCCCGATCACCGCCGAACTCCGAGCGCTCGTCGAGGCCGCCGCCGACGACGTGCCCGCACGCGCCGACGAACCCTACCGGCGCGCGATCCACGGCATCCGCGGCCGGCTCGCCGCGACCGCGCGGCGCCTGCTCGACGATCCGCCGAACTTCGGCGTCCCCCTCCGCGAGCCCTACCCGGGCCCGGCCGAACTGCTCGCCGACCTGGATGTCCTCGACACCTCGCTGCGTGCCGCCGGCGACGACGTCATCGCCGACGAGCGCCTCGCGCACCTGCGCAGCGCAGTGGAGGTGTTCGGGTTCCACCTCAGCGCCCTCGATCTGCGGCAGAACTCCGAAGTCCACGGCCGGGTTGTCGCCGAACTGCTCGCCTGGGCCGGTGTCACCGACGACTACGAGGCGCTGCCCGAGGATCGCAAGGTCGAACTGCTCACCCGCGAACTCGCCACCCGGCGCCCGCTCAGCGCCCCCGGCGCCCGGCTCGGCGAGCTCGCCACCGCCGAACTCGGGGTGCTCCGCGCCGCATCCGACGCCGTCCGGCTGCTCGGCGCCCACGCCGTGCCGCACTACATCATCAGCATGTGCGCGTCGGTCAGCGACCTACTCGAAGCGGCGGTGCTGCTCAAGGAGGTCGGGCTCGTCGACCACACCGACACCGGCCCGCGCTGCCCGGTCGCGGTGATCCCGCTGTTCGAAACCATCGAAGACCTCCAGCGCGGCGCCGCCATTCTCGGTGCGGCCCTGTCGATTCCGGAGTTCCGCAGCCTCGTCGACTCGGCCGGGTCGCTGCAGGAGGTCATGCTGGGCTACTCCGATTCCAACAAGGACGGCGGCTACCTCGCCGCGAACTGGGCGCTGTACCGCGCCGAACTCGACCTCGTCGAATGCGCCCGCGAGCACGGCATCCGGCTGCGGCTGTTCCACGGCCGCGGCGGCACCGTCGGCCGCGGCGGAGGTCCCAGCTACGACGCGATTCTCGCGCAGCCCCCAGGGGCGGTCACCGGGTCGCTGCGACTGACCGAGCAGGGCGAGGTGATCGCCGCGAAGTACGCCGAACCCCGCTCGGCGCGCCGCAACCTCGAAAGCCTCGTCGCCGCGACCCTCGAATCCACACTGCTCGACGTCGAAGGCCTGGGCACCGACGCGCCCGCCGCCTACACGATCCTCGACGACCTGGCCGCCCGGGCCCGCACGGCCTACGGCGAACTCGTGCACGAGACCCCCGGATTCGTCGAATACTTCCGCACCGCCACGCCCGTCGGCGAAATCGGGCAGCTCAACATCGGCAGCCGTCCCACCTCACGCAAACCGACGTCGTCGATCGCGGATCTGCGGGCGATCCCGTGGGTGCTGGCCTGGACCCAGTCCCGCGTCATGCTCCCCGGCTGGTACGGCACCGGCACCGCCTTCGAATCGTGGATCGGCGACGACGACACCCGCCGTGCCACGCTCACCGACCTGTACGAGCGGTGGCCGTTCTTCCGCACCGTGCTGTCCAACATGGCGATGGTGCTCGCGAAATCCGACCTGGGGCTGGCCGCCCGCTACGCCGAACTCGTCCCCGACACCGACCTGCGCGACCGCGTCTTCGGCAAGATCGTCGACGAACACGCGCGCACCGTCCGCACCTATCTGGCGATCACCGGACGACCGGACCTGATGGCGGACAACCCGGCGATGGCGCGGTCGGTGCACAACCGGTTCCCGTACCTCGAACCGCTCAACCACCTGCAGGTGGAACTACTGCGGCGACTACGCGCGGGGGAGGACACCGACGAGGTACGGCGCGGCATCCAGCTCACCATGAACGGCCTGGCCACCGCGCTGCGTAACAGCGGCTGACGCCCGAAACGGCGGTCGGTGTACCGAAAATTCGGTGCACCAACCGTCGTACGGGGTTCCTCTGTTCAGCGGTACGCCTCGCCGAGTTCCGGGTAGTCCGCCCAGCGCGGCTCCCGCTGCCCGGCCAGCAGCGCGTCGAGCCGATCGAGGTAGTACTGCCAGCCCGGACCGATCTCGGCCGCCTCCGAACGCGGAACGTGCCGATGCGTGAACTCGAGGGTGGTGACCCGGCCGACCTGACGCAACCGCAGCTCGAGCCGCCACCCGTCCACGTCGACGGCGAGCAGCCGCGGACCCGCGCACTCGACGATCCTGACGTCCGTCGTCGCCGAGTCGTGCTCGTCGGTCATCGTCAACCGCACCCGGCCCGATTCCGGATCCCCGGTCCACCGTCCGTACCAGCGGGCCAGCACGTCCGGCTCGGTCAGCGCCGCCCACACCTCGCCGATCGGCAGAGCGAAACTGCGCTGGTAGTACAAGGTTACGAGGACCGAACCGTGCGGGCAGTCGTGCTCGGGCCGGACCTCGCCGAGCACGGTGGACGGGGTGCTCATCGGAATGCTCCCTCCGGTCGTCGGATGCCGACACCGACAATTCTTCCGCGCGAGACATCCACCGGTGCGGTTTCCGGCGCGATCCGTGACCGACGCGAGACCGGCCGCCGTGGATACGGGGGAGAGCACCGCACCGGACCGGCTCGAGGCGATCCTCGAGCCGGTCCGGTGCGTTGATCTACTCAGCGCGTCGGCGCTCTCGGACGGGCCCCGCGAGCGCTCGACGGCATCACTTCGTGGTCTTGATGTCGATTTTCTTGGCGGATTCGGTTTCCTCGGCAAGCCCGATCGAGACGGTGAGAATTCCCTTGTCGTAGGACGCCTCGACGTCATCGTCGTCGGCGGTGGGCGGCAGGGTCACCGAGCGATGGAACGAACCGTAGGAGAACTCGGACCGGCCCTTCTCGGCCTTCTCCTCGGTGCGTTCTGCGTGGATGTCGAGGCGGCCGCGGTCGACCGTGACGGTGATGTCCTTGTCCGGATCCACTCCGGGAATCTCGGCTCGGACGATGTAGCGACCGTCGTCGATGTGGTCTTCGACTCGAATGAGGTTGTTGCCGAAGACGGTACCGAAGGAAGGCCATCGGAGCGTGTCGAAGATCTCGGACAGCTCCGGGAAGACCGAACGGGGCCGGCGAGCGGGCACAGACATCGTGTTCCCCTTCCGTGTGTGTAACTGTCGCATCGATAATTTTCCCCTCCTGCCGTGCCGGTCGACACGGATAAACCGAGGAAGGGACGAAGGGCCCCTATCGCCGGGGGCGTGTGCCCTGGCTTAATGGAAGGTGAACTGTCGACGACCGACGCGGCCGACGGAGGAGCAGGCGCATGGACGGCGCACGCATCCCGCGAGTGGACGAACGCATCCTGGACCGCCGCGGTCTCGATCTGCTGATCGACGTACTGCGCGGGCGGGGATATCGGGTCGTCGGTCCCACCGCGAGTGACACCGCGATCGTCCTCGGTGAGCTGGAATCGGGGGCCGACCTGCCGGCCGGATGGGGCGTCGAGACCGGTCCGGGCCGCTACCGCCTGCACCGGCGCGGCGACGACGCCGTGTTCGCGCATTCGTCGGGTCCTCGATCCTGGAAGCAGTACCTGCATCCGCCGCGTCGGCAACTGTGGTCCACCGACCGCGACGGTCCGTGGGAACCGCCCGTCGTCGACGAGACACCGTATGCGTTCGTCGGTGTGCACGGTTGCGACCTGGCCGCGATCGCGGTGCTGCGCCGCGTGTTGTGTCCGGATCCCGACGCCGATACACCGACCGCTCGCCGGTTCCGCAGCCTGTTCGTCGTCGCCGCGCACTGCACCGAGCCCGGCGGGGTGTGCTTCTGCGCTTCCATGGGGACCGGGCCGGCGGCCGGGCCGGGGTACGACCTGGCGCTGACCGAACTCCTCGACGACCACGGCCACCGATTCCTCGTCGACGTCGGAACCGAAGCCGGTGCGGCAGTCCTCGGCGACGTCGAGTGCCGCGTCGCAGAAGCGGACGACGTCGACCGTGCCCGCCGCGCGGTCGCCGAAGCGGCTCGGCACATGGGCCGCCACATGCCCGACACGGATCTGCGCGGGCTCCTCCGGCGCGCCCGGGACGCCGACGTCTGGGAAGACGTCGCCGACCGGTGCCTGACCTGCGGAAACTGCACCATGGTGTGTCCCACGTGCTTCTGCACCACCACCGAGGACACGACCGACCTGACCGGTGAGCACGCCGAGCGCTGGCAGCACTGGTCGTCCTGCTTCGAACTGGACTTCAGCCACCTGCACGGCGGCGATGTCCGCACTTCCGGCGAGAGCCGGTACCGCCAGTGGATGTCGCACAAACTCGGCACGTGGTTCGACCAGTTCGGCAGTTCCGGGTGTGTGGGATGTGGACGCTGCATCGACTGGTGCCCGGTCGGCATCGACATCACCGAGGAAGCGGCACGACTGTCGGAGCTGCTTCCGGCGTGGGGACAGGACGACCGGTGAACCCTCCCGAGCCCGTTCTCCCGGCCGCGCTCGCCGGGCTCTCCGAGCAACACCGCACTCGGCTCGGGAACTTCGCGGTCGCCGTCAGGTTCGCCCCCGGCGAGCCGGTCTTCCGGGAGGACGAGCCGGCCACCCGGTGCTGGCTGCTGCACACCGGCAGCGTCGTGCTGAGCACGGTGATTCCGGGGCGGGGCACCGTGGTCCTCGAAACCGTGCACGGTGGCGACATCCTCGGCTGTTCCTGGCTCGCTGCGTGTCCCCGGTGGCAGTTCACCGCGCACGCCGCGGCCGTCACCGAGGCCACCGAGCTGGACGTGGTCGCCCTGCAGGCGACGGCCGCCGACGATCCGGCGTTCACCTACGCGGTGACGCGTGCCCTGTCGGAGATGATCGTCGCCCGCCTCCATTCGACCCGGGCCCGGTTGCTCGACCTCTACGCCGGCCGTTCCCCGGAGTGACACCGTGACTCGGGACCCCGCGATTCCCCTCGGCTACCGGGTCGTCGCACGCGCGCACGAAACGCACGACACCGCCACGCTGACGTTGCAGCCCCTCAAAGATTCGGTCGAAAGACGTTTTGCACCAGGACAGTTCATGATGCTGTACGCCCACGGCGTCGGGGAGGTGGCGGTGTCGGTCAGCGGTGACCCGACGCCCGACAGCGACACGCTCGTCCACACCATCCGCAGCGTGGGGGCCGTGAGCAGGGCGCTGCACGACGCACCGGTCGGCACGGTGATCGGTGTCCGGGGCCCGTTCGGGCGCGGATGGCGGATGCACACCCACCCCGACGGTGACCTGCTCGTCGTCGCCGGAGGGGTGGGGCTGGCGCCCCTGCGGCCCGTCGTGCTCGCCGCGCTCGCTGCCCGCGACCGGTTCCGGCGGCTCATCCTCGTCGTCGGGGCGCGGACCCCGGCGAACATCCTGTTCCGATCCGACCTGTCCGCCTGGGCGACCCGGGACGACCTCACCGTCGAGTTGACGATCGACCAACCGGTGTCCGGGTGGTCGGGTGCGGTCGGATTCGTCACCGAAGCCCTGCAGAGAATCGACGTCGACCCCGCCCGCACCACCGCACTGCTGTGCGGGCCCGAACCGATGATGCGGTTCTGTGCCCGCGCCCTGATGTCGCGAGGAGTTCCTGCCGGGGACATCCAGCTGTCCCTCGAGCGGAACATGCAGTGCGGCACCGGTCAGTGCGGCCACTGCCAACTCGGGGAGCTCCTGCTGTGCCGGGACGGGCCCGTCGTCGACTACACCGTCGCCGAACCGCTTCTGCGCGTACCGGAGCTGTAGATGAGTACACCCTCGAAACCGACGCCGACCCTCGCGGTGTGGAAGTTCGCCTCCTGCGACGGCTGCCAGCTCACCCTCCTCGACTGCGAGGACGAGCTGCTGCCGCTGGCCGAGGCGGTGTCGATCGCCCATTTCCTCGAGCTCTCCGACGCCGTCACGGGCGGGCCGTACGATCTGTCGCTGGTCGAAGGATCGATCACCACGGCGGCCGACCGCGACCGCATCCGCACGATCCGGGAACAATCCCGGTACCTCGTCACCATCGGGGCCTGCGCCACCGCGGGCGGGATCCAGGCGCTGCGCAACTTCGCCGACATCGACGAGTTCCTGTCGGTCGTCTACGCCAGCCCCCACTACATCGACACGCTCGCCACCTCGACTCCCGTCTCGGCGCACGTGCCCGTCGACTTCGAACTGCGCGGATGCCCCATCGATCGGCGCCAGCTCCTCGAGGTGATCACGGCCTACCTGGCCGGACGGAAGCCGAACATCCCGAACACCAGCGTGTGTACGGAGTGCAAACGACGCGGTCTGACCTGCGTGATGGTCGCCGAGGGCACACCCTGCCTCGGCCCGGTGACGCACTCCGGCTGCGGCGCACTGTGTCCGGCCGTCTCGCGGGGGTGCTACGGCTGTTTCGGCCCCACGCCCGATCCCAATCTCGCGTCCATGACGGGGTGGCTGCGGACCTGCGGCATGAGCGAGGCCGACATCTCCCGTGTCTTCGCGACCTTCAACGTCGCGGCGTACGACACCGGCACGGCGGGAGCACGCGATGACCTCCTCCCGTAGGGAAATGACGGTGCGGGCGCTCGCCCGCGTCGAAGGCGAAGGCCGGCTCGACATCACCGTCCGCGACGGCCACGCCGAGCGGGTGGACCTCGCGATCTACGAGCCGCCGAGATTCTTCGAATCGTTCCTGCGCGGCCGGCACTACCTGGAGCCGCCCGACATCACCTCCCGGATCTGCGGGATCTGCCCCGTCGCGTATCAGGTGAGCGCCTGCAACGCACTCGAGGACGCCTGCGGGGTGATCGTCGACGACGACATCGTCGACCTGCGCCGGCTCCTGTACTGCGGGGAATGGATCGCGAGCCACGTGCTGCACATCTACTTCCTGCACGCCCCCGACTTCCTCGGCGTCCCGGACTCGATCGAACTCGCGCGCACCGACCGCGCCGCGATCGAACGGGGACTGGCCCTGAAGAAGGCGGGAAACGCTGTCCTCGACGTCGTCGGCGGGCGCCCCATCCACCCCGTCAACGTCCGGGTCGGTGGATTCCATCACGCCCCGACCCGGGCCGAACTCGCCCCGCTCGCAGCACAACTCGAAGCCGCCCTCGACCACGCGGTCGCCACGGTCGACTGGGTGTCGTCCTTCGACTGCCCCGATTTCGACGTCGACCACGAATTTCTCGCGTTGCAGCATCCGTCGCGGTACGCCATCGAGGACGGCGACATCGTCTCCACAACCGGGTTTCATTGCACAGCAAGTGAATTCGCGCGACACGTGAGCGAGCATCAGGTGCCGCACTCGACCGCACTGCACGCCACGCTCGACGGGCGCCGCTACCTCACCGGCCCGCTGGCCCGGTATTCGCTCAACTCCGGGCAACTGACCGGGCAGGCCGCGGCGTCCGCCGCCTCGGCGGGACTCGGCCCCCGATGCCGCAATCCGTACCGCAGCATCGTCGTCCGTGCCGTCGAGGTCGTGTACGCGCTGGAGGAGGCGCTGCGGATCATCGACCGCTACCGGCGACCCACACCACCCGCCGCCGCTGTCTCGCCGGTTCGTCGCGTCGGGCACGGGGTCAGCGAAGCGCCGCGTGGACTGCTCTACCACCGCTACGAACTGGACGCCGACGACCTCGTCGCCGCGGCCGCGATCGTCCCGCCGACCTCCCAGAATCAAGCGGCGATCGAACACGATCTGTGCCGTGCCGTCGAGGCGAATCCTGCTGCCTCGAACGAGGACCTGACGACGATGTGCGAGCGGATCATCCGCAACTACGATCCGTGCATCTCGTGCGCCACGCACTTCCTGACACTCACGGTCCACCACCGATGAAGACCGTGCCGATGAGAACCGTGGTGCTCGGGTTGGGAAACGAATACCGCAGGGACGACGGGGTCGGCCACGTGGTCGCGCGCGAAGTCGCTGCCCGGGGGGCACCGGACGTCGGGGTGTACGCGGTCGACGGTGAGCCGACGCGGATGCTCGACGCGTGGGACGGCGCGGATCTGGCGATTCTGATCGATTCCGCGGTAGGAGATTCCTCCCGTTCGGAAACCGTCCCTTCGGGCGCGGTGCACAGAGTCGAATCGGTGCACAGAGTCGACTCTGTGCACCGATTCGACTCCGGGGACGTGACGCTGTCGCCGGGGGCGGCGACCAGCACCCACGGCTTCGGGCTGATCACCGCCCTCGAACTGGGGCGTCTGCTCGATCGCCTGCCCCACCGATGGGTGCTGTACACCGTCGACGCCGCCGACGTCGGCTTCGGATGCGGCCTGTCCCGCGCCACCGCGCGCGCGGCCGACCGGGTGGTCGCGGCGGTGCTGGAGGAAATCGCCCGTGGCTAGCGCACCACCAGCATCGGGCAGGTCACGTGGTGCAGCAGCGCGCGGCTCGTCGACCCCAACAGCAGGCCCGTGAACCCGCCCCGTCCGCGACTCCCGACCACCAGCAACTGGGCGTGCTCGGCCTGGTCACGCAGGCTCCGGACAGGTTCGTCCATGACCACCACCGTCCGGACCGGTACGTCGGGGAACTCCCCGGAATACCCGGCCAGACTCTCGGCCAGCGTCGCCCGCTCGCGTTCCTGCACCTGGGACCATTCGAAGTCGCTGGGGAACGGAGCATGCAGGTCCACGTCGGACCACACGTGGACTGCGACCAGTTCGGCGCCACGCATGGCCGCCTCCTCGAACGCCATCGCGACCGCGTGCTCGCTGTGCTTCGACCCGTCGACGCCGACGACCACCGGACCGGAAATATCGTTGACGTCGACGTGCGGGAGACCCCGTACGACGGCCACCGGTGAATGGGCGTGGGTGACCACCGCGGCGCTGACCGAGCCGAGCAGCGCACGTTCGATCAGTCCGCGCCGATTCGCCCCCACCACCACCATCCGGGCGGACTTGGATCGCTCGATGAGCTCGCGCGCCGGTGCGTCCTGGGAGACGGCCTTCTCGACCTCGACGGTGTGTCCCTGCGCCACCTGCGCGACCAGGCTCTCGGCCTCGGCGAGCCGCCTCTCGGCCTCGAGTTGCTCCTCCTCGTAGAAGGTGTCCGGCATTCCGATGGGGACCACATAGCCGCCGGTCACGATCGCCGTGGTGACCAGCGTGAGGGGAGCCCCCCGTCGTGCTGCTTCCATCGCGGCCCACGAGACCGCTTGCAGAGACGACGGTGAGCCGTCCACTCCGACGACTATCGGTTGATGTGCGGTCACGTTGGCCTCCTGGGGTCGGCCGGCTGGAATCCGTCACTGCCTATCGTCGTTGCGGCAGCGCGCTCTGCCGTAGGGGAGAAGGTCCTCACCTTCGGACGTCCACATGCACACGCCCGCGTCGGAGCCGAGTTCGTTCGCCGGAACCTTTTGCTGGTCTCGCTCCTCCAAGTAGGTGGCGGGCAACAGGGTTCCGCCGTAACGAGAAGGATAGGACAGACCTCATGGGGACGAAGCTGATTCGTGGCGCGATTCCGGCGACCGCGACCGCCGGTGTCGCCTTGGCGGCGGCCGGTGTGGCCCAGGCGGGCGGCGCCCCCGACGGCTGGACGCCGGACCGACCCTACGTCGAGCCGGGTTACAGCCGGCCGTTCATCGACGAGGCCTGCATCCCGGTGCAGCCCGGCGTAACCACTCCCGGCCCTACGGATGTGCCCTGCCTGACACCCGGCGTCTTGCCGTCCCGGTAAGCGAGTCGCCGACCCCATATCCCGTGTGGCGAGCACGACCGGAGTCGGGGCGAGGACCCCGACTCCGGTAGCCGGCGACGCACGCGAACCGCGTGGAACCGGCGGGCAGGTCGACGCGTCGAACCGGGTAAGGACGAGCACTGTCGTCCCCGAGGGGGGAGGAACACCGACCATGGAACCACGCTCGACGCACTGCGTACGCACCCGATCGCGAACAGGCTTGCTGCGCACCGCATCCCGGCCGCGAAGCGCGATCAGGCTGGGATGCGGCATGCCGGCCCGGGACGGAACGCCGGGCTCGGACACCCGCCCGGACGACACCCGCAGCGACGGACGGGAACGATGACCGCCCGCGTGCTCAGGCGTCCGGCAGACCCGCCGCCGCCTCGGTGTCGACGAACCACACCGTCTGTTCGAGACCGCGCGCCCCGGCCGCCGGGATGTCGACCGGATCGGCGCCGGCCACCGCAGCCGCGACCGCGTCGGCCTTGGCCGCGCCGGTCACCAGGAACCACACCTGCCGCGACCGGCGAACCGCGGGCAACGTCAACGTGACCCGCGCCGGCGGCGGCTTCGGGGAATCGTCGACGCCGACGACGAACTTCTCGGACTCGCGCACCGCGTCGGTGTCCGGGAACAGCGAATTGATGTGGCCTTCCCCGCCCATCCCGAGCAGATGCACGTCGAACGTGGGCACCGTGCCGTCGGGGGAGTGCTCGGCCAGGACCCGCGAGTACGCCGCGGCGGAGGTCGCGGGGGAGGCGCCGCCCGGTTCCCCGAGCGCCGGCATCACGTGGATGCGCGCGGGATCGATCGGCACCCGATCGAGCAGCGCCGCCCGGGCCTGCACCTCGTTGCGGTCCGGGTCGCCCGGCGGCAGGAACCGCTCGTCGCCGAAGTACACGTCGACCGCTGACCAGTCGATCCCGCCCTGCTCACGGCACACCTGCTCGAGCACCGCGATGCCGGTGCCGCCGCCGGTCAGCACCACCGACGCGCTCACCCGCTCACGCTGCGCGGCGACCACCGCGTCGACGAACGCGGACGCCGCCGCGCGGACCAGCGCGTCGCTCGAGGCGAAACGTTCGACGCGGACCGGTGCATCAGACATATTCCACCTTCGAGATGCCGTTGAGTGCCGAGTGGTAGACCTCGTCGGGGTCGAGCCGCCGCAGTTCCTCGGCCAGGCACTCCCACGAGTCCCGGCGCGCCAGGGTGATCAGCGAATCCGGTTTCCCGGTGCGTTTGAGTGTGGCGACGCGTCCGTCCTGCGGACGCACCAGCTCGATCGTCTGCGACCGGGTGCGCAGCTCCACCCGCAGCTTGCCGATCGCACGCTGCACCGGCCCGTCGATCCGGCTGGCGAGCCAGCCCGCGAGCAGATCCAGCGCAGGCTCGTTCGCCAGCCCGGACA
>NZ_JBMBTE010000117.1:0-14948 GCF_048897285.1 Rhodococcus sp. O3 | reverse complement strand
CCGCGCGCGCCGCGATCGAGCAGGCGTTCTATCAGGCCGTGTACCGGATGGTCTCGTTCCCCGACGTCCCGATCGGTGTCGGTGCGGTGTGGGAGATCCACCAGCAGGTGATGAGCGGCATCACGCTCGACCAGGTGAGCACCGCGACGCTGGTGGCGCGGGACGGCGATCGGTTCACCGTGCGGGTGAACATCGTGCAGACGCCCCAGGACTCGGCGTGGGAACTGCCCAACGAGGCCGGACACCTGAACATCGATTCGTTCACGATGGCCGGGGACGGAATCCTCACGATCGACCCGGCACAACCGCTTCCGGTGGACGGCGAACTGACACTCGCCGGCGACCAGGCCTACAGCGATCCCGAGGGCACCACCAAGCTCGCACAGTCCCTGCAGGATCGGGTGCACTGGCAGGCTCGTCAACCCTGACGGGCGCCCCGGCGCGTACACGGCGAGGGCCGGAGCGGTTGTCCGCTCCGGCCCTCGCCGTGTTCGAAAAGAGCAGGTACCCGGAAGATCAGGCGCAGGCAGGCGACTGCAGCGACGCCATGGCGACGATGCCGCACGCGCTGTTCTTCGACAGCTTCCACACGCCGTCCTCGGCAACGAAGTCGACGGTGCCGGTGGCGACCTGGTCGCCGATCGTGGTCTCGATACCGGCGGTGGCCGTGCCGTTCTCGTTGTCGTTGACGTCGAGGACGGTGACCTGGGCACCGGCCTGCTTGGCGGCGGCTGCCACCTGATCGATCAGGGTCGGGTCGGCAGCGGCGCCCTCGACCAGGTTGACCTTCTGGTCGGCCGGAACGGTCTCGTCGAACGCCTGCGCCAGCATGGCGTTCAGGTCCTCCACCGTCGGAACCGGCGGGTACGCGGCGGCCTCGGTCGTGGTGGTGGTCGCAGCCGTGGTGGTCTTCGCGGTCGTGGTCGTGCTGTCACCTTCGTCCGAGCTGCAGGCGGACATCGTGAGGGCGGCGGCCAGTGCCACCGTGGCGACGGTGATCTTGCGAAGCTTCAACTTCTCGTCCTTCTCGTTCTCGATCGTGCACGGGATCGTGCTCGGGTCATCCAGCAGCGGATGCTCCACCGGGACAGCGGATCGGGGGCCAGCGTACCCGGCGGCGATAAGAACTCCATGAGAGCCGGGACTTCTTCAGGCGAGGCTGGCGAGGGGGTCGGCGACGACGAGCGCCGGATCGTCCTCGGGGAGGGTCCGGGCCGGTCCGGGACCCGTGGTGCGGGTCTCGAATCGCACCGTCACCCGTCCGTGTCCGGCGCCCTGAACCCAGCCGTGCCCGTATTCGTGGTGGCTCACATCGGTGCCCGGACGCCACCGCGACCGCGGTTCCTCGGCGCGCTGCTGCAGTACCGGTCGTGGCCCGGACTCGGCCTCGTCGTCCTCGACCGATCGGTCCAGCTCCGGAAACAGCGAGTCCTGCCGGATCGCCGACAGTCCCGCGAAGCCGACGCCGACCAGCCGGATGGGCCCGATCTCCAGGGGGTCGAGCGCGAGGCGTTGCGCCGCGCCGGTCAGCGTCGGCAGGTCCTCGGTGGCGTACGGCAGCGTCGAGGACCGCGTGAGAATACTCATATCGGCCTTGCGCAGTTTGAGCACCACCGTGCGCGCGGCACGCCCGTCCTTCCGTAACCGGTTGTGCGCGGCGACCGCGCTCCCGGCGACCGCCTGTCGCAGGTCGCTCATGGTCACGATGTCGGTCGCGAAAGTGGTTTCGGCACTGACCTGTTTCGCTTCGGCGCGTTCGGCGACCGGGCGATCGTCGATGCCGTTGGCCAGCCGATGCAGCCCGGGACCGACGGTCGTGCCGAGGATGGACGCGGCCTCGGCCACCGGCAGGGCCGCGAAGTCGCCGATGGTGTCGATGCCGAGCCGCCGCAGCTTGTCCTCGGCGACCGGCCCGATCCCCCACAGCTTGCGGACGGGCAGGCCGTGCAGGAGGGCACGTTCCTCGTCGGGTCGCACGACGAGCATGCCGTCGGGTTTCGCGAGACCGGAGCCGATCTTGGCGATCTGTTTGCCCGAGCCGGCCCCGATGGAGGCCACCAGGCCGGTTCGTTCGAGCACCGTCGCGCGCAACTGCGCGCAGAAGCGTTCGACCTCGGCGACACTCGCGCCGGCGAGTTCGGGTGGCTCGGCGAATGCCTCGTCCATCGACAGCGTCTCGAGGACCGGTACGTGGGAGCGCAGCGTCTCGAAGACCGCCTCGCTGAGGTTCCGGTACACGATGCCGCGCGGGGGCAGGACCACCGCGGACGGCCCGACGAGCCGGCGGGCACGGCTCATCGGCATCGCCGACCGCGCCCCGAACACGCGGGCCTCGTAGCTGGCGCCGGCGACGACACCGCGCGCGCCGAGCCCACCGACGAGCACCGGCCGACCACGAAGGGTCGGCCGGGTCAGCTGTTCGGCGGACGCGAAGAACGCGTCGAGGTCCAGGTGGAGAACCCAGCGCCGGTTCACGGTGACGGGCACCGGTTCAGGGTAGTTCGCGGCACCGACCGTCCTCGTGCGCGGTTCCGGTAGCGGGTGCTACCGAAACCGTGCACGAGGCGGGGGTCATGCCTTGGAGATGGCCGCGCGCACGCCCTCACCGAGGTCGACGCCCGCGTCGCCCGCGGCCCCCAGTTCGAAGGTCGTCGCGAGGACCTCGCCTGCGATGAGGTCCTTGTGCCGGGCCGCCCACTCGGCGCGGTCGGCCGGCACCTCGAACGTCACCGTGATGCGGTCGGACACCTCGAGTCCGAGGTTGCGGCGCGCGTCCTGCAGTTCGCGGATGCGGTCCTTCGCCCAGCCCTCGGCTTCGAGTTCCTCGGTGACCGTCGAATCCAGCACGACCAGGCCGCTGCCGCCGGGCAGCGCGGAGGTCGACTCGGGTTCGGCGGCGACGAGCCGGCTCGTGTACTCCTCGGGGAGCAGCGCGATTCCGGCGGCGGTCACGGTGCCGTCGGCGGCCTCGGTCCAGTCGCCGGACTTCACCGCCTTGATGACCTTCTGCACGTCCTTGCCGAGACGCGGACCGGCGGCCCGCGCGTTGACGACGACCTCGAAGCGGCCGTGCGCCTCGACATCGTCGGTGAGCTCGACGTGCTTGACGTTGACCTCGTCGCCGATCAGCTCGACGAACGGTTCGAGGCTCGCCGAACCCGGGGTCGCGACGGTGACCTTCGGCAGCGGCAGCCGCACCCGCAGGTGCTGGGCCTTGCGCAGCGACAGGACGGTCGAGCACACCGCCCGCACCTCGTCCATCGCCGCGACGAGTTCGGGGTCGGCGGGGATGTCGCCGGCCTCGGGCCAGTCCGCGAGATGCACCGAGCGGCCACCGGTCAGGCCACGCCAGATCACCTCCGACGCCATCGGCAGCAGCGGCGCCGCAAGGCGGGTGACGACCTCGAGGACGGTGTGCAGGGTGTCGATCGCGTCGGTGTCCTCGTCCCAGAACCGGTTCCGGGAACGACGCACGTACCAGTTGGTCAGGGCGTCGCAGAACGTGCGTAGTTCGTCGCACGCACCGGCGATGTCGATCACCTCGAGTGCCTCGGTGATCACGTCGCGGGTCTGGGCCAGCTTGGCGAGGATGTACCGGTCGAGCACGTGCGGCGAATCGGTGCGCCACGTGCCCGGCTTCGACGCGTACAGCTGCAGGAAGCTCCACGCGTTCCACAGCGGGAGCAGCGCCTGCCGCACACCTTCGCGGATGCCCTGCTCGGTGACGACGAGGTTGCCGCCGCGCAGGATCGGGGAGGACATGAGGAACCAGCGCATCGCGTCGGAGCCGTCGCGCGCGAACACCTCGTTGACGTCCGGGTAGTTGCCCTTGGACTTGCTCATCTTCAGGCCGTCGTCACCGAGGACGATGCCGTGCGCGGCGACGCACTTGAAGGCGGGCCGGTCGAACAACGCGGTCGCGAGCACGTGCAGCGTGTAGAACCAGCCGCGGGTCTGCCCGTTGTACTCGACGATGAAATCGCCCGGGTAGTGCGTCTCGAACCAGTCCTGGTTCTCGAACGGGTAGTGCACCTGCGCGAACGGCATGGACCCGGACTCGAACCAGCAGTCGAGCACCTCGGGCACGCGGCGCATCGTCGAACGGCCTGTCGGGTCGTCCGGGTTGGGTCGCGTGAGCTGGTCGATCATCGGCCGGTGCAGATCGTCCGGGCGCACCCCGAAGTCCGCCTCGAGCTCGTCGAGCGAGCCGTACACGTCGACGCGCGGGTAGGCGGGATCGTCCGACACCCACACCGGGATGGGGCTGCCCCAGTAGCGGTTGCGGCTGATGTTCCAGTCGCGTGCACCTTCGAGCCACTTGCCGAACTGACCGTCACGGATGTGCTCGGGCACCCACGTGATCTCCTGGTTCAGCTCGACCATCCGGTCGCGGAACCGGGTGACGGCGACGAACCACGACGGCACTGCCATGTAGATCAGCGGCTGGCCGGAACGCCACGAGTGCGGGTAGGAGTGCTCGATGGTCTCGTGCCGCAGCAGCTTGCCGGCCGCCTTGAGGTCCTTGATGATCACCGGGTTCGCGTCGAAGACCTGCAGGCCCTCGTAGGGCGGCACCATCGCGGTGAACTTTCCGCCCGGATCCAGCGGCTGCACCAGTTCGATGCCGTTGCGCTGGCAGTACTCCATGTCCTCCTCACCGAAGGCGGGAGCCATGTGCACGATGCCGGTGCCGGACTCGGTGGTGACGTAGTCGGCGGCGATCACCTGGTGCGCGTTGTCGCGGCCGGTGAAGAAGTCGAACGGCGGCTCGTAGGCGAGGCCGACCAGGTCGGCGCCGGTGTACTCGGCGAGCACCTCCGGCTCGTCGCCCAGCTCGCGGGCGTAGTGGCCCACGCGGTCCTTCGCCAGCAGGTAGGTCTTCGATTCGGACTCGCCGGCCACCCGCACCGCGACGTAGGTGATCTCCGGGTGCACCGCGATCGCGAGGTTCGACGGCAGCGTCCACGGCGTGGTGGTCCAGATCAGGGCGTTGGCGCCGTCGAGTTCGGTGCCGGGGGCGCGCAGCACCATGTCGACGGTGACGGCCGGGTCCTGACGCATCTTGTAGGCGTCGTCGAGCCGGGTCTCCTGGTTGGACAGCGGCGTCTGCTCGTACCACGAGTACGGCAGCACCCGGAAGCCCTGGTAGATCAGGCCCTTGTCGTACAGGGACTTGAAGGCCCACATGACGGACTCCATGAAGTCCAGGTCCAGGGTCTTGTAGTCGTTGTCGAAGTCGACCCAGCGGGCCTGCCGGGTGACGTAGTCGCGCCACTCCCCCGTGTACCGCAGCACCGACTGCTTGCAGTACGCGTTGAACTCGGCCAGGCCCATCGTGTCGATCTCGGATTTGTCCTTGATTCCGAGCTGCTTCTCGGCCTCGAGCTCGGCGGGCAGGCCGTGGCAGTCCCAGCCGAAGCGGCGGTCGACCTTCTTACCGCGCATGGTCTGGAAGCGCGGCACCAGGTCCTTGACGTAGCCGGTGAGCAGGTGCCCGTAGTGCGGCAGGCCGTTCGCGAACGGCGGGCCGTCGTAGAAGACGAACTCCTCGGCGCCCTCGCGCTGCGCGAGCGACGCCCGGAACGTGTCGTCCTCGGCCCAGCGGGCGAGAACGCGCTGCTCGAGGTCGGGGAAATCGACGCCCGCATCCTTGGCAACGCCGTAGTCGACGCGCGGGTATCCGCCTGCCGGGGTCGGTGCGTCTGCGCTGGGTGCAGCGTTGCCGGTCGCTGCGGGATTCTCGGTCACTGCGGGGGCTCCTCCGTGCCTGGACGTGCTCGGCACGGGGACGATCACCGCGCACTGTGCGCCGCGACCGCGGTACCACCCCGCTTGCACCGCCCGGTCGGGACCGGACGGGCCACTCGTGCAGGCTGTGACGGGCCCACCCGTTCGGTTCTACTGGGTCGCCCCGCCGATGGCGGGTCGACCGTTCTTCCGAAGGCTCCCCGGTGATGGCCGGATCGTCGCCGCCCCGGACGTGCCGGGGTTCATCCACCCCGGTGGAACCGGGACTCATCCACCCCGGTGGAACCGGGACTCATCCATTGTAGGACGTGCCGTCAGTCGGTTCGATCACGGCCGCTGTCGCGCCGCCGCGACCGTCGATCGGCGGGCGTGGCGGGGGCGGTTCGCGAGCTGGTCAGCAGACTGACCAGCAGCAGGACCGCTCCCACCACGCACACCACGATGCAGGCCCAGGCCCAGGCAACCGACCCGGTCATCAGCGCGACGACCAGCAGGCCGAATCCGATGGCTGCGAGAACGAGAGTCACCACGAGCACGTCGAACCCTCATCCGACGTTCGGCACCGGGCCCGGTGCTCGATCAGTTGCCGCCCTTGGCGAACGAGGTGGAACCGAACGACGAGGAGTTCGACCCGTTGAACGTGTCCTCGTCACCGTCGACCGGCACCGCCGAACCACGCTGCTCGAGTTCCTCGAGCTGCGACTCCAGGTACGACTTCAGGCGCACGCGGTACTCGCGCTCGAACGTCTTGAGCCGCTCGATGCGACCCTCGAGCACCGAACGCTGCTGGTTGATGGTCGCCATGATCTCGGTGTGCTTCTTCTCCGCGTCCGCCTGCAACGCGTCGGCCTTCTCCTTGGCCTGACGCAGCTGGGTCTCGGAGCGGGTCCGCGCGTCGGCCAGCATCGCCTCGGACTTCTGGCGCGCGTCGGCGATCATCGCCTCGCTGCGGGTCCGCGCATCCGACACCAGCTGCTCGGAGTTGGTTCGGGCGTTGCGGACGAGTTCCTCGGCCTCGGCCTTGGCGTCGCTGGTGAGCCGGTCCGCCATCTCCTGTGCGAGACCGATCACCTTGGCGGCCTGCATGCTGGAGTCGCCGCCGGCCGGGGCGGCGGCCACGGGAGCCGGGGCGGGAGCGGGCGCCGGAACCGGGGCCGGTTCCGGCTTCGGAGGCTCCACGACTCGCGCGGGTTCCGGTTTCGCGGCTGCGGACGGCACCTGCCCACCCGAGCGCGCGCTCTTCTTCGCCTCGGCGAGTTCCTGGTCGAGCTCAGCCACCCGCTGGCGCAGGTCGGCGTTCTCCTCGATGAGGGTCGTCAGCTCCTGCTCGACGAGGTCGAGGAAAGCGTCGACCTCGTCCTCGTTGTAGCCACGCTTCCCGATCGGAGGCTTGCTGAACGCGACATTGTGCACATCAGCTGGTGTCAGCGGCATGGAAGGGTCCCTTCACGCGTCGTGTAAGCGGTCAATCAGCGTTCAGCGATATCCACATTCGTGTCGAAATCGACAATCAGGTCGATATGCGCAGTCGTGTGTATATCCGCAGTTCCGTCGGTTTCGACGACCCTGCCGAAAGCACAGTGTTGTCGATACCTGCAATGCGTCACGCGTATCGACCCCACTGTATATGGCATTCCATTCTGGCACAGAGCAGCGTCGGCGCAGCCTGTGCGACGCGGGTGTCGGCCATCAGGCCATGCCTCCGCGCGGGATGAACGCCATCAAGAAATAGACGATGAACAGCAAGACCATGATGGACAGATCGAGCCGCACGCCCCCCAGGGAAAGCGGGGGAATCAGCCGTCGGAGCAGCTTCACGGGCGGATCCGTGACCGTGAAGATCGCTTCCAGTACGACGACGACGAAACCGGTCGGTTTCCAGTCCCGGGCGAAGGTTCGGATGAACTCGACGATGATTCGCCCGATCAACAGGAGCCAGAAAATGAAGAGCAGGAACCAGAGCACCTCGAATACGGCCACCCGCCCACTCTGCCCGACGAAGACGGATCCATCAAAACCGAAACGCCCGGGGCACGGTGATCTGCACCGTGCCCCGGGCGTTTCGCTGGCTCGGGACCGCCTCGCCGACGGTCACTGCTGGCTGTAGAAGCCCGTCTCGGCGATGCGCCGGCGTTCCTCGGCGGAGACGTCGATGTCGGCAGGCGACAGCAGGAACACCTTCGTGGCGACCTTGTCGAACGAGCCGCGCAGCGCGAACGCCAGCCCGGCCGCGAAGTCGACGAGTCGCTTCGCATCGGCGTTGCTCATCTCGACGAGGTCCATGATGACCGGGGTGCCGTCACGGAACCGCTCCCCGATGGTGCGGGCCTCGCTGTAGTCGCGCGGGCGCAGAGTGGTGATCTTCGACAACGGGCCTCCCTCGTCGAACAGGGCACCGCGGCGCGCCTCGGTGCGTTCGAGCCGCGGCTCCCCCGCCAGCGAGGATCGGCCGGGAGCGCGATTCGGTGCAGCGGCAGCGCGCGGTACACGCGCGGAGATCGGCTCGACCCGCGCCGGGCGAGCCGGCGCCTCGTACCGATCGAAATCGTCCTGAGGGAAATCGTGGACGGGCTCGTCCCGACGCGACTGCGGGTACTCGTCCCGGTGCGAGGGACCGTATCCACCGGAATACGACGGATCGTTGTACTCACGTTCACGGTCGCGTTCACGGCGGACGCTCGCCGGATCATCGAGGTAGTCGTCCTCGTAGTCCTCGAGCGGCACCATCCCGAAGTACGCCTTGAACTTGTGGAGTGTGCTCATCGATCGCCCTTCCCTCGCGCGGCGGTTGAAGATCAGGCTAACGGTCGTCGGCCCAACACCGCGGTTCCGACACGCACGCATGTCGAACCCCACCGAATCGCTTGCTCGAGGTCACCGGACATTCCGGCCGACAACTCGGTCGCCTCCGGGTGGTCGAGGAGGACCTGCGCGTGCAGTCGCGCGAGTTGCTCGAACGCCGCGTCGGCGTCCCAGCCGAGCGGCGGCACTCCCATCAACCCCGCCAGTTCGAGACCGTCCGCGTCGGCCACCGCGGCGGCCAGGGCTTCGAGATCGGCCGCGACCACCCCGCCGCGCTGCGGGTCGCCGTCCAGGCTGACCTGCAGCAACACCCGGATCGGGGTGGTGCGATCACCGGACTCCTGCGCGGCGCGCGCTCCGGCCGCGACGGCGGCGGCGAGCCGGATGCTGTCGACGGAATGGATCGTGTGCGCCCACCGGGCCACCGCGCGCGCCTTGTTGCGTTGCAGGCGACCGATCATGTGCCAGGCGACGCCGGGGTCGGTGACCGATTCGCGGAACCGGGCGATCTTCGGCGTGGCCTCCTGTTCCCGGGATTCGCCGAAGGATCGGCATCCCAGTTCGTGCAGCAGGATCGCATCGGAGGCCGGAAAGTACTTGGTCACCGGCAGCAGGGCCACGTCACCGGGCGCGCGGCCGGCTGCCCGGGCCGCCTCGTCCAGACGGGCACGCACCGCGGCGAGGGCCTCGGCGAGCTCGGCGCGGCGAGCGTCCGTGGCTCCTTTTTCGCTCATTCGGGGCGCTCCGACGGCTGTTCCTCGAGCCAGATCACCGACGCGAGCCGGCCCGTGGGGGCGGAGCGCCGGTGACTGAACAGCATCGTGTCCTCGATCGTGCACCGCGGGTCCTCGGCCACCCCAGCGACGCCGAGCGACAGCAGCTGGCGGCGCAGGCCGGCGCGCAGGTCCAGGCCCGGGGTGCCCTTCACGGTGCGGGTGGCGCTGCCGGGCAGGTGCGCTTCGACGTCGTCGCGCATCGCCGCGGGAACCTCGTAGTGACGGCCGCTCGCGGCCGGTCCGAGGAACGCGCCGATCCGTTCGGGCCGCGCCCCGAGATCGACCATCGCTTCGACGACCTTGGGCACGATCCCGATGCGGGCCCCGATCCGGCCGGCGTGGGCGGCGGCGACGACGCCGGCCTCCTCGTCGGACAGCAGCACCGACACGCAGTCGGCGCTGAGGGTGACCAGGGCGAGACCGACCTCGCGGGTGACCAGCGCGTCGGTGGCGGGCACCGGGCCGTCGACCGGACCGTCCACCACGGTGACGTTGCGGCTGTGGATCTGTTCCATCCACACGAACCGCTCGAACGGCAGCCCGATCACCGACGCGAGACGGCGGCGATTCGCGGCGACGGCGGCCGGGTCGTCACCGACGTGGTCGCCCAGGTTGAACGAGTCGTACGGAGGTGCGGACACGCCGCCGGCACGCGTGGTGACGACCCTGCGTGCGCGGAGCGTCCTCTGCGACACCGTCACCGTCGCATGAAGATCGGCACGTCGACGTCGTCGTCGCCGTCCTCGTCGTCGACGGGCACGGGACGCGGCTGGACGCTGCCGGGCGCGCCGACGGCTCCGGCGCCGGCGGTGGGTGCCGGCTCACGGACAGCCTCCTCGGCACGCTCGCTGCGGCCGAGTTCCCCCGCGCGAGCCGGGCTGATCGTGCCGGTACGGGCGGCCGGCTGGGCGGGTGCCTCGACCGGGCGCCGGGCCGGGGTTCCACCGTCGAATCCGGCCGCGATGACGGTGACCCGGACCTCGTCGCCGAGGGAGTCGTCGATCACCGTGCCGAAGATGATGTTGGCGTCGATGTGCGCGGCTTCCTGCACGAGCGAGGCCGCCTCGTTGATCTCGAACAGACCGAGGTCGGAGCCACCCGCGATGGACAGCAGCACGCCGCGGGCACCTTCCATGGACGCTTCGAGCAGCGGCGAGTTGATGGCCGCCTCGGCAGCCTTGATGGCCCGGCCCTCCCCCCGCGCCGAACCGATGCCCATGAGGGCGCTCCCTGCGCCCGACATGACGCCCTTCACGTCCGCGAAGTCGACGTTGATCAGACCCGGGGTGGTGATGAGGTCGGTGATGCCCTGAACACCGTTGAGCAGCACCTCGTCCGCGGACCGGAACGCATCCATGAGGCTGACGGCGGCGTCGCCGAGCTGGAGCAGCCGGTCGTTCGGGATCACGATGAGCGTGTCGCACGATTCGCGCAGCGTCTGGATGCCGGTGTCGGCCTGGCTGCCGCGGCGCTTGCCCTCGAACGAGAACGGCCGGGTCACGACACCGACGGTCAGCGCGCCGAGCTTGCGCGCGATGCTGGCGACGACCGGGGCACCACCGGTACCGGTGCCGCCGCCCTCACCGGCGGTGACGAAGACCATGTCGGCGCCCTTGAGCACCTCCTCGATCTCGTCCTTGTGGTCCTCGGCAGCCTTGCGGCCGACTTCGGGATCGGCGCCGGCGCCGAGACCGCGGGTCAGTTCCCGTCCCACGTCCAGCTTGACGTCGGCGTCGGACATCAGGAGAGCCTGCGCGTCGGTATTGACGGCGATGAACTCGACTCCCTTGAGTCCCTGCTCGATCATGCGGTTGACCGCATTCACGCCGCCACCGCCGATACCGACGACCTTGATTACGGCGAGGTAGTTGTGCGGGGGCGTCATGGGCTCTCGCCTTCCTGGTTTCGGGTCACGCTTCGATCGATCGATGTCTCGTACATGTTGGGCTACCGGGCAAACCCTCAACCACAGGTTGAAGGTTATGTCAAGTAACCGGACTGAGGCGAAACGCTATGGCACTACGACCGCCATATGCCAGCAGACGCGCCGACGACTCGCCACGAATTTCCGCGCATCACGTCACCGCACCGTCGGCAGGTCCGGAGCGGCCACGTCGTAGGTCTGGCCCGGCTGGGTGAGCAGGTGGGTCACGACCGCCGCCTTCCGGTCCGAACGGTCGGTTCCACCCCACACCACGATCCGGCTGTCCAGCAGGGTCAGCGAGATGTCCGTCGGGGACGCCGCGGCCACCTCTGTCACCTGGAACCGCACTTCGGGAGGCAACACGCCGAGGACCTCGAGCGCCGCCACCGTCGCCGGATCACCGGTCCCGGGGGTCGCGGTGACCAGTCGCGGTATCTGCATCGGCGGCGGCTCCACCGCGAAGTCGACACCTTCGGCGTCGACCGAATGTGTCCCGTCGGGCGCCTCGAAGAACACCTCGGCGACCCGTTCGGTCACGGTGACCCGCACGGTCGACGGGTAGACCCGCTGAACCCGCACCTCCGCGGCACGCGGCAACTCCGCCACGCGCTGCGCCGCAGCGGCCGTGTCGACCCGCAGCAGCGGGGTTCCCTCCGCGACGGCGAGCTGCGCGAGCACGTCCTCCCGCGGAATCGTCTCGGCACCGACGACCTCGACCGTGCGCACCGACAGCAGGGGCGACAGCCACGCGACCGCGATGATTGCCAGCACGCCGATCACCACGCCGACACCGATGAGCACCGTGCGCAGCCGGACCGACCGGCCGGAGGGCCGCCGCGCAGCCGCGCGGGTGGTGCGTCGCCGGGCGGACCGGGTCGGTGTCTCGGTCACGGGCGGCCCGACCCCGATCCGTCGACCGGACCCGACCGGAACCGGCCCGGCTTGCTGCGAAGCGCGTCGAGGATCTGCCGTCCGAGCATCGTCACGTCACCGGCACCCATCGTGATGACGATGTCGCCGGGGCGGCTCAACTGCGCCACCTGACGCGGCACCAGAGACAGATCCGGCTGGTAGTGCACCGGCTTGGACACCGCCTGTGCGACCAGGGCGCCGCTCACTCCGGGGATCGGTTCTTCGCGCGCACCGTAGACGTCGAGGACGACGACCTCGTCCGCGAGATCGAGCGCCGATCCGAACTGCTCCGCGAACGTCTCGGTCCGCGAATACAGGTGCGGCTGGAACACGACGATCACGCGGGGGCGTTCGGTGCCCGATTCTGCGTACCGCAACGGTTCGCCCGCAACGAGTTCCGCGGCGGCGGCGAGCACGGCCCGCACCTCGGTCGGATGGTGGGCGTAGTCGTCGAACACCCGCACACCGTGTTCACGCCCGCTGTACTGGAAACGCCGGTGCACACCACCGAATCCGGCCAGACCTTCGATGGCCTCGTCGACCGGGGCGCCGGCCTCGAGCGCCGCGACCAGGGCCGCCAGCGCGTTGAGGGCCATGTGGCGTCCGGGTACCGACAGCCGAACCGTCCGCGGGGCGTCCTCGCCGGCGAGGTGGAATTCGGCGACACCGCCGACGTCCTTCGCCTCCCACGCGACCAGCCGGACCGCGACCGGGACACCGTCGGCGAGGTCGCCGGTGCCGATCGTGTCGGCCGAGCCGTACCCGGCGACGCGCAGTCCCGGGATGTCACGCTCGACGACGCGGCGGGCCAGTGCGGCCGAACCCGGATCGTCCAGGCACACCACGAGCAGCCCGCCGGGCGCGATACGGGCGACGAAGTCGTCGAACACCTGCGTGTACGCCTCGGCGGTGCCGAAGAAGTCGAGGTGATCCGCCTCGACGTTCGTCACGATCACCACGTTCGGCTCGTACTGCAGCAGCGATCCGTCGCTCTCGTCGGCCTCGGCGACGAAGACGTCGCCGCTGCCCTGATGGGCGTTGGTACCGGACTCGTTCAACTCGCCGCCGACCGCGAACGACGGATCGAACCCGCAGTGCTGCAACGTGACCACCAGCATCGACGTCGTCGACGTCTTGCCGTGGGTGCCGGAGACCAGGAACGTGTGGTGTCCGCGCATCAGCGAGGCGAGCACGGCCGGGCGCAGCAGCACGGGGATGCCCCGCTCGTGCGCGGCGACCAGCTCCGGATTGTCCTTCGGGATGGCGGCGTGCGTGGTCACCACCGCGGTCGGTCCACCCTCGAGCAGGTCCAGGGCGCTCGCGTCGTGCCCGATGCGGACGGTAGCCCCCCGCGCGCGGAGGGCCAGCACTCCGCGGCTCTCCTTCGCGTCCGATCCCGACACCTGGCCCCCGCGAGCCAGCAGGATGCGCGCGATGCCGGACATTCCGGCTCCGCCGATCCCCACCATGTGCACCCGCTCCAGTTCGGCGGGTAGCTGCTCGCTCATCGATCACTCCTGTTCGTGCCCGCACCGGCCACGTCGAGCACGATCCGGGCGACTTCGTCTGCCGCGCTGCGGTGTCCCGCTCCGGCGGCGCGGCGCCCCATCTCGGTGAGCCGCTGCACGTCGGCGAGAAGCGGGATCACCGAGTCCACCACGAACGCCGGCGTCAGGTCGGCGTCCGAGACGATCATCCCACCCCCGGCCGCGGCGACCGGACGGGCGTTGAGTTCCTGCTCGCCGTTGCCGTGCGGAAGCGGCACGTACACCGCCGGCAGCCCCACCGCCGACACCTCGGCGACGGTCATGGCACCGGATCGGCAGATCACCGCGTCCGCTGCGGAGTACGCCAGATCCATGCGTTCGAGGTACGGCACCGCCACGTAGGGGAATCGGTCGTGATCGGGGTGTTCGGGCACGTCGAGGGTGTTCTTCGGGCCGTGCGCGTGCAGCACCGAGATCCCGGCTCCTGCGAGCTCGGCCGCGGCCCCGGAGACCGCGGCGTTGAGCGACTGTGCGCCCTGCGAACCGCCGAACACGAGCAGGACCGGTCCCTCGGCGGGGAGCCCGAAGTGCCGGCGGGCCTCGGCGCGCAACGCCGCCCGATCCAGGCCGGTGATCGACGCGCGGACCGGGATCCCGACGATCTCGGCGTCACCGCGACGGACGATGCCCGAGCCCGGGACCGCCGCGAGCACCCGGGACGCCCGCAGCGCACCGATCTTGTTGGCGATGCCGGCGCGGGCGTTCGCCTCGTGCACGACGACCGGGATGCGGCGACGACCCCGACCGGCAGCGAGATACGCCGGCAGCGCCACGTACCCGCCGAAGCCGACGATGACGTCGGCGTCGACCCGGTCGAGGACCTCGCGGGTGCGGCGCACCGACGCGATCACCCGGGCGGGCAGCTTCAGCAGGTCCATCGTGGGCTTGCGGGGCAACGGGACCGGCGGGATCAGTTCGAGGGGGTAGCCGCGCTGCGGGACCAGTTTCGTCTCGAGGCCGCGTTCGGTCCCCAGGGCCGTCACGGTCGCATCGGGTACCAGCGCCCGGATCGCGTCGGCCACCGCCAGGGCGGGTTCGATGTGCCCGGCGGTGCCACCACCGGCCACCACCACGGACAGGGCGGACTGCTCCCCACTCACCTACGATTTCCTCGCTCTCCGGTTCTTCGGTCTCTGCCGTCGCCGTTCGACCTGCGAGCGGCGTTCGATTGACGACCGCCGTTCGCCGTGCGGCCGTTCGCTGTGCGTCCCTTGGCTGTGCGTCCCTTGGCTGTACGGT